>CAIPLM010000316.1 GCA_903865895.1 uncultured Rhodospirillales bacterium
GACGAGCACCGGATGATGCGCCGACTGGGCGCGGGCGAGTTCCAGCACCATCACCTCGAGCCCGCCGGGCACCAGATGCTGCACGACGTGGACGATCGGCCGTTCGGGAAGTTCCATGATGGGTGCTCCAGGTATTTGCCTGTGCACCGCATGAACCGTGCCACAGCAAAACCGCCGGCCCCTTGCGGAGACCGGCGGTTTGCCTGGCTATGGTCAGAAAAGAGGAAGCCGGGAAAGGCGCTGCCCTCCCCGGCTCCTGGGCTACGCCTCCCGGCCGGTGGGGTCGAGCGCGGGGATGCGTGCCAGGACGCGGATGCCGGTGAGGGCCTCCATTTGGCGGATACGGCGCACCGAGGTGTCCGAGATTTCGAGCAGCGTGGCGAGGCCGATGCCGAGACCAAGGCCGCCGAGCAGGCCGCCGAGGGCGAACAGCATGGAGAGCGGCTTCATCGGGCGGGTTGGCTGGGTCGGGCGATCGATCACCTTGATGCGGTCGGCGGCCTGGAAGCGCGAGAGCTCGCCGGTCACCTTGGCCATCTCGAAGCGCTTGCGGAGGGACTGGGCGAGCTCCTGGGTCTCGGCCACCGCGCGCTGACGCTTGCCAAGCTCGCGCTCCACCTCGCCCGAGGCCTGGACAAGCGCATCAAGCCCGGCGATGCCGCGGCGCAGATTGTCGATTTCGCTCTTCACCTGGCCGAGCCTTGTGCGCGCGGCCTCGAGAGTGGCGACCTGGGACACCAGCAGCGGCTGGGCGCCCTCGCCATCCTTGCGGGCGACGGCGGCGAGGTTCCACATCCGCTCGATATCGTCGGTCGAAAGCTCGGCGCCGGCTTTCAGCAGGGCAGCGCGCTGGCCTTCCAGGCTGTCGAGCTTGTGCAGCGCGGCCTGCACCTTGGAGTGATCGTCGGTGTAGCGGCTGCGCAGCACCGCGAGATCGCCGCGGATGGCGACGATGTCCTGCTCGAGCCGGCCGATCACCGGATCGGTGCGGGAGAGGCGGGCGCGGGTCTCGTTGAAGTCGCTCTCGGCGCCGGCGAGGCGCATTTCGCGCTCGGCGAGCTGCTCACGCAGGGCAGCGAGGCGCTGCAGATTGGCGCCGCGCTGCTCCGGCAGCGCCTGGGCGTTCTGCGCCCGGTAGACCGCCACCCCGGCCTCGGCGGCCTCCAGCCGGGTGGTGACTTTGGCCAGCTCGTCGGAGAGGAAGGTGACCGAGCCGCGCATGGAGCTGTTCTCCGGCGCCTCGACACGTTCGATAAAGCGCTGGCCGATGCGCTCCAGCACGCGGTTGATGCCGGCGGGCTTGGCGGCGCGGTAGCGCAGCTCCACCATTTCCTGGCCGATCAGCTGCACCGAGACGGCGGAGGCGAGGTCGGCCACCACGGTATCGGCCGCCTGGGTCGGCATGTCCGGCCGGACCATGCCGAGATCCTCAGCTACCGATTGCATGACGTGGCGGCTGGTGAGCAGCGCGGTGAGCGCGGCCATGCGATCCTTGAGGTTGGTTTTGACCGCGAGGTCTTCCAGGAAGGGGTTGAGCTTGCCGGGCTCCTGGATCAGCACCGTCATCTTCGTCTCGTAGCTGTTGGCCGCGAAATGGCCGACGGCGAGGCCGAGCACCGGCAGGATGAGCGCCGGAGTGATGATCAGATAGCGGCGGCGCCAAGCGGCGGCGAGGATCACCTGGAGGATCTCGGTGATCGGCGGCCGCCCGCCCTCGGTCGCGGGGGCCATCGGGGCGGTCATCGGCATGGCCGAAAGGGTCATCGTCTCGCTCATGGCTGCATTCCCTGGGTCACCACCACCACACCGGGCGGCAGGGCTTGATCGAAGCGCATCTCGACATCCCCCCCGGCGGCTGTCAGTTCGCGGGAGACCGCGATGGCACGGCGCTGGCCGGCCACCGGGGCGCCCGGATCGTCGAAAGCGCCGGGACGGCTGCTCACAAGCAATTTGCGTGCCGCGGAACCGGCGGCGAATTTACGCAGCTCGGCCCGCTGCGCCTCGGTGAGGGTCAGCACCGCGCCATCGAAGCGCACCACCATCCGCGACGCCGCGTTGGGCTCGGCGAGGCGGGCGCGGGCGAGCAGCTGATCCACCGTGATCGGCGTTCCAGGATTGGGTCCGAGGTCCCGCCGGTCGGCTTCCGGGATGTATTTCACCGGATCGGGGCTGCAGGCGGCGAGGAGTAGGGTAAGCATCAGGGCCCGGCGCATGCCGATCGCTCCGTTGGGGGGAAGTTTGACCCTACTCTTTCAATATACGTGCCAGCTCCACAATATCCCGCCGCCAGGCGCTTGCCTTCCCTGCAAGCCGTGCCGCCGCATTCCACCGATCCGGCACCTCGGCCCAGAGCCGCGCCCGCAGCGCCACCGCCCGGCGATCCTTGGCCGCGTCGAGCCAGGCGAGCCAGCGCAGGTCCTCGGCGCCCTCGACGAGATCGAGCACATCGGCGTCGAGATCATGCGGATCGCAAATGCCGGGGGTTGGCCAGAAGAACTGCACGTCCCCCTCGCGGCCATCCGTGGGGTCGAAGGCATCGGCGGTGGGCATGCGGCCGTGCCATTGCGCCATGCCCGCCGCGCCGGAGCGCCACAAATAGGCGCCCGAGGCCAGGCGGGGCTCCGGCATGTTGTAGAGGAAGGGCTTGATGCCCCGGGCCCGCAGCGCGGCGATGTGTTCGGCATCGGCGCCGTAGCCGGTATTGACCAGCGCGACGGCGAGCGCGGGCAGCAGGGCGGCGTCGGCGGGGTTGTTGAGGAAGCCGGCCAGCTTGGCGCCCGGCACAGTGCGATGAACATCGGCCGCGAGGGCCAGCGCGTCTTCCGCGGTGCCGTTATAGGAGGGCTCGTCCGCCACGCCCCAGGCGACCGGGGCACCGAGCGCCGCCTCGGCGCGGGCGATCCAGGCGGGCGCCTCCAGCCGCGGCAGGGCGCGCAGCGGTGCATAGGCGATGGCGAGCCCGGGGCCAGCGGCCTTGAGGTCGGCGATCGCGCCGTCGAAATCCGCGTCGAGCTTGCCGACGGCCGGCATCATGGGGGCGAGGCCGAGGCGGCCGACTTCGGCGAGATCACAGGCCGACTGGGTGCGGGCGGCCGCGCGGGCCTTGGTCTTGTCGAACTCGGGATCGCCCAGCAGATGCGGCGCGAAATCGAGGAACGGGCCGACCCGCGCGGCGGCACGGCGGCGCGGCACATCCAGCACCTCGGCCTCCAGCGGCACCGAGGCTTCGCCACCCTGCCAGCGCAGGATCAACTTGCCCTGATGGCGCCCCGGCGTGCCGCCGCGCAGCAGCACGACGAGCGGGCGCGGCAGGTCGGGCCGCAGCGGAATGGCGGCGCTGTCGCCGCGCAGATGGGCGGCGGAAAAATCGAGACCGGCGGAATTCGCCGCCGGCCGGCGCCAGCGCCACTGGCCCCACCGCACCCGGGCGGTGGGGCCGCCACGGTCCCATTCCACCTCCGCTGAGGCGATCAGCGCCGTTGGCACCGTCACCTCGGTGCGCATCACCACCACGCCATCCGGCGCGGTGGTCACCGGGGCGATGCGGGCGAGGGTGACGCGCTCGGCCCGCGGGGCGGGCGGCGGCGGGGTCAGCACCGGCCAGGCCTCGGCGAAACGGGCGGCGCGCAGGGATTCCACCGCATCGACCGCCGCGGCGAGCCCGCCTGGCGCGCCTGCGGGCACCGCGATGATGGCGGCCATATGCGAGGAACCCTGCGGGAACCCTGCCAGTTCGATCTTGAGCACCCCATCCGCCGCCACCACGGCGGTACCCTCGATGCGGCCGCCACGCCGGGCGCCCAGCGCCGCGAACGGCAAGCGCCGCGGGTCGGCCTCTTGGTCCCGCCCCGCGAAATAGCGGCGGGCGACCCATTGCGCGTAGCTTTGCCGGGTCTCGGAGATATCGTCGCCATTCACCCGCACGCGGCGCTCCATCACCGCCGGCAGGGTCTCCCACTCGCCGGGATCCTCGGTCCACAGCGCGAGGCGCCAGCTTCCGGGGGGCAAGGAGGTCGTGAAGCCGGTGAGCCGCATGCCGTGGGACAGCACCGGGTCGCCGCCCGGGCGGGAGATCGCCAGGATGGCGGAGCCGCTCACCTGCGGATCGCCGGGCTTCACGGAGGTGAAGCCGCGCAGCGGCACGGCCCAGCTCGGCCCGAAATACCAGCCGCGCACGCCCTCGGGCAGCGCCGGCGGCAGGTCGATCAGCAGGGGCGTGAAGTCCACCCCGCCATTCGGCGCGAAGGCGATCGCGCTCAAGGCGGCGCCGGGCCGCAGCGCCTTGCCGCGCGGAGTGCGCAGGGCGGCGAGGCGCAGGCGCAGCAGGAAGGGCCCGGGCGGCAGCATCCGCTCCTCGTTGACCCGCTTGACATAGGACAGGCCGGGCCCGTCATCGACACGGATGGTCACCGCGACGGGGGCGGCGGCCGTCACCGTGCCGGTGACCACCAGCTCGGCCATCGGCTCCGCCGCAGTGAAGCTGAGCCGCGCATCGGCCCGGCAGGCGGACGGCAGCAGCAACAGCAACGCCAGGACGAGAAGGGCTCTCATCGGGTGATCCCCCGGATCAGCGCGGCCGCTTCGACGGCGCGGGCGTGCCAGCTCTCGCCGGCCACCAGGGACTGGCGCGCGGCCTTGCGGCCATCATGCACGCTGGCCTTGAGCGCATTGGCGAAGCCGGCGGCGTCAGGAGTGACGGCGATTTCACCGGCATAGGGTTCCAGCGCCGGGAAGGGGGTCGCCACCACCGGGCGGCCGGCGGCGAGATATTCGCGCAGTTTCAGCGGGTTGCTGGCGCGGATCTGCGCGGTGTCACGGAACGGGATCAGGCCCGCGGTCCAATGCTGGGCATAGCCGGCCAGCTCGTGATGGCGGCGCGGCCCGAGCAGCTGCACGTTGGGCAGCGTCTTCAGCTTGGCGATATCGGCATCCGGCACATCGGCCGCCACCTTGCCGATGAACATGAAGGTCCAGTCCGGCAGGCGCCGCGCGGTGTCGGCGATGAGGTCATAGTCGAGCCAGGAGGCCAGCGAGCCGTAATAGCCGGCCACCTTGCCCTCCGGCATGTCGGCGGCGCGGGGGGCAGGGGTGCCGAACAGCCCGAGATCGACGCCGTGCGGCAGCACATGGGTGCGCTCGGCGGGGAAGCGGGCGGCGATCACCGGGCTCGCGGCCAGGATCAGGTCAGCGCGGGCGGCCAGTTCGGCCTCCAGCACGGCGCAGCGGGCGTGGTCCACCCCGGCCAGCGCCGTGAAATCATCGCCGGCATAGTAGACGACGGCGGATTCGTCGATCGCACCGATCGCATCCACCGCGGAGGGCAGCGAAACCCACAGCACCGGGCGCGAGAGCCCGGCTTTGCGCGCGGCACCGCCGACGCTGCGGCGCAGCAGCCAGCGGTTGAGCCGGCGGCCGAGCGCGCTCAACGCCATCGGCAGCACCAGCGGCTGGATCACCGGGCCGGGCGCCGGGGTGCGGGAGGCCGGGGTGCGCTTGCGGAAGGCGGCCCCGATTTTGCGCGCCACCCGTCCGAGGTCGGAGAGGGTGATTTTCGGCCGGCGCAGGCCGATCGAGTTGACCCACACCACCCGGTTCACGCCGGGCAGATGCGTCACCAGATGCATGGTCGAGGAGGGCAGGCCACCCCAATCCTCGCCGAAAACCACCATGTCGGTCACAGCGCGCGCACCACCCGGGCGGGAATGCCGGCGGCGAGCACGCCGGGGGGAAGGTCCTTGGTCACCACGCTGCCGGCGGCCACCACGGTGCCGGCGCCGATGGTGACGCCGGCGGTGACGGTCACCCCGGTTGCCAGCCACACGTCGCGCTCCAGCACGATGTCGCCCACCTGGTCGTCGGTCTCGGGCAGGCCGGCGGCGCGGTCGGCGGCATCCATGGGATGGCCGGGGAAGCCGGCCAGCATGATCTTGCCGGCGAGGCGGACGTTGTCGCCCAGCACCACGCGGGTGCCGACCGAGATCTGGCACTGCCAGCCGATATCGACGTTGTTGCCAACTTCGAGCACCGGCGCCGTGCGGGCGCTGGACCGGCCGATCAGCGTCGAGATCCCGCTCATCCGCACGTCCCGCCCAAGGCGGATGCGCAGCGGGCCAAGCACCTGCGGCATGCCGGAGTAGAGCATAAGGCCCGGCGCGTCGGTCTCGAGGCGCGAGACGAACAGCGGGGTCCACCAGGCGGCCCGCATCGTGTTGGCGATCGCGCCGCGCACGGCGAGATGGGCGGAGTAGAGGGCGCGGTGCAGCGGCCGGATCACCGGCAGCCGGAAGGTCCGCGCACCCTTGGCGGTGCGGTAGATGAAGCGGGAGAGGGGCGATTCCTGGCTTTTGACCCAGCCACGCAGGGCGAGAGCGGCGCTCATTCCACCGTCACCGACTTGGCGAGGTTGCGCGGGCGATCGACGTCGCGGCCCAGCACCTCGGCGGCATGCACCGCGATCAGCTGCACCGCGACCGCCTGGGCGAACACCAGCCCGAGGCCGCTGCCCGGCAGCACCACGCAATGCTCGGCGATCCGCTCGAAGCGGGCGGCCTCGGCGGCGCCCACCAGGGCGACCACGCAGGCGCCACGCGCCCGCACCTCCTCGGCGTTGGCCAGCGTCTTCTCGGCGTGCTCGCCAACGCAGGCCAGCACCGGCGAACCTTCGCGGATCAGCGCGATCGGGCCGTGCTTCAGCTCGCCGGCGGCATAGGCCTCGGCGCGGATGTAGGAGAGCTCCTTCAGCTTCAGCGCGCCCTCGGCGGCGAGCGCCGCACCGGGGCCGCGGCCGAGGAACAGCGCCTCGTTCTCCATCGCGATCATGCGGGCGATCGCGGCGAGCTGCGGCTCCAGCGCCTCGGCCTGGTGGCAGATCTCGGGCAGTCCGGCGATCTCACGCTCGATCTTGGCGAGGCGGCAGGAGGTCACGGTGCCGCGAGCGAGACCGAGGGCGAGGCCGAAGCGGACGAGGGCCAGCATCTGGCAGGTGAAGCTCTTGGTGGCGGCGACGCCGAGTTCCCGCCCGGCCTTGGTCGGCCACACCAGATCGGCGTCCCGCGCCATCTGGGACTGCGCGACGTTGACGACCGCGACCACCGGGACGCGCTTCTCGCGGAACAGGGTCTGCACGGCAAGCGTGTCGGCGGTTTCGCCGGACTGGGAGACCAGCACCGCGACGGTGCCGCGGGAGATCGGCGCCTCACGGGTGCGGTATTCGCTGGCGATCTCAAGGTCGCAGGGCACGCCGGCGAGCTGCTCGATCCACTGACGGGCGGTGGCGGCGGCGAACAGCGAGCTGCCGCAGGCGACCACCACGATGCGCTCGGCGGCGGCCACCGCGTCGGGCAGCAGCAGCGGCAGCAGGGCGGCATCGGTGCGGCGCAGCGCCTCGGGCTGGGCGGCGATCTCGGCGCGGGTATAGGTGGTGAAGCCGCGCAGCTCGGTGCCGGTCTCGCCCTCGTTGACGTCTTCCCACTTGCGGACCACCGGGCGGCCGGAGAAATCCATGATGGCGATGCCGTCACGGCCGAGTTCGGCGATGTCGCCATCGGCCAGGGCGGCGTATTCGGTGCAGAACCCGGCCAGCGCGGCGGGGTCGGAGGCGACGGCGGCGGCGCCGTCGCCGCGGGCCACCATCACCGGGCTGCCCTGGCGGGCGACGATCAGGCGGTCCGGCGCGGTTTCGAACAGCACCGCGATGGCATAGGCGCCGTGCAGCACGGTGCAGGCCTGGCGCACCGCCTCGGCGGGCTCGGCGCCGGCGGCGCAGGCATCGGCGATGAGGTGGGGGATCACCTCGCTGTCGGTCTCGCTGGCGAAGCGGTGGCCGCGGGCGATCAGCTCGGCGCGCAGCTCGGCGTGGTTCTCGATGATGCCGTTATGCACCACGGCCACGCCGTCGACGACATGGGGATGGGCGTTGTGCGCCTCGGCGCGGCCATGGGTGGCCCAGCGGGTGTGGGCGATGCCGGCCTGGCCGCCGAAGGTCTGGTTGATGCCGGGGATGAGGCCGGCGGCGCGGCCGGCGACCTTGTGGACCGCGAAGCCGGGACCGGCGACGGCGATGCCGGCCGAGTCATAGCCGCGATATTCGAGCCGGCCGAGAGCGGTGATGAGATCGGCCGCCACTGCGTGCCCGTTAATCAGTCCGACGATGCCGCACATTGGATGAACCCTCCAGAGATTGAACTGACGGACATTCCGCAAGGCCCGTGCCACGTCTGGATGGGGTAGGCTGGTGAACTATTTGCAGATTGCAACGCGCATTGCGTCGCGGGGCGGCAGAACGGCGCGTCAGCGCCGGGATTCGGCGGGAATCAGCCCGTCTTTCCGCCATTGGAGCATTTTGCGATAAATGGTGGAGGGGTTGACCTCCAGCAGGCTGGCGGCGCGCGGGATGTCATTGCCGGTGCGCGCGAGGGCGGCGAGCACCATACGGCGCTCCATCTCCGCCAGCGGCAGGATTTCCTGCTCGGGATCGACGCGCAGCGTGGCGGCCGGGGCGGGGGCAGCCGGCGCGGCTGGGGCCGGAGCAAACACAACCGGGGCAGGCGCGACGAGGACTGGCGCCACCGGCTCCACTGGAAGCGGCGGCGCCACAGGTTCTTCGGCCACCGGGGCAGGCGGAATCACAATCGGGGCAGCGACAGGCGGGACGACGGGCGCGACGACCGGCGCGGCAACCAGTGCGGGACGCGGCGGCGGCACTGCGCCGCCGCGGTTCACCGGGGCCGGGATCATCCCCGCCTCCACCACCGGGCCGGCGTTCAGCACCACGATGTTGCGCACCACGTTCTGCAACTGGCGCACATTGCCAGGCCAGGGATAGGCCAGCAGCATCATCTCCGCCTCGGCCGAGAAGCCGGTGAAGCCCTTGCGCTCCTCGCGGGCGAACTGGGCGAGGAAATGCCGGGCGAGCAGCAGCACATCCTCCGAACGATCGCGCAGCGGCGGCAGCTCCAGCGGCACCACGTAGAGGCGATAATAAAGATCCTCGCGGAACCGCCCGGCCTCAACCTCCAGCAGCGGATCGCGGTTGGTGGCGCAGACGAAGCGGACGTCCACCTTCTCAAGCTTCGAGGAGCCGACCGGGCTGAAAGTGCCGGTCTGCACGAAGCGCAGCAGCTTCACCTGCATTTCGAGCGGCATTTCGCCGATTTCGTCGAGGAACAGGGTCCCGCCATCGGCCAGCTTGGCGGCGCCGACCCGATCCGTGGTGGCGCCGGTGAAGGCGCCCTTGATGTGGCCGAACACCTCGCTCTCCAGCAGGTCGCGCGGGATCGCGCCGCAGTTGAGCGGCACGAAGGTGCGGTTGGTCCGCGGGCTCATCTTGTGCAGCGCCTCGGCGGCCAGCTCCTTGCCGGTGCCGCTTTCGCCGGTGATGAACACGCTGGCCTTGCTCGCCGCCACGCCCTGCAGCGTGTCATAGACCGCGCGCATCTTCGGTGAGGCCCCGACGAAGCCGGCATAGCTGGTCTTGCCGAGCTGAGCCTTGGCGGCTTCGAGGCGGGTCTGGGTGTCGTCGAGCGCGCTTTCCAGCGCCCGGCGGGTGCGGGAAAGCGTGCGCTTTTCCAGCGCATTGCGCAGCGTCACCCCGAGCCGGTCGCGGTTATAGGGCTTGACGACGTAGTCCTCGGCGCCGGCGCGGATGGCCTGCTTGGCCAGTTCCATCGAGGCCGACGCGGTGACCACGACCACAACCGCGTCGACGCCGGCGGCGCGCAGGCGGCTCAGCAGTTCGAGGCCGTTATAGTCGGGCAGTTCGATGTCGAGCAGGATGCCGTCCGGCCGCCATTCGAGCGCGATATCATGCGCCTGGGCGGCGGAGCTGGCGATGCGGGCCTCGTAGCCGAGGCCACCGATGAACAGGCGGGCAAGCTCCGCCTGGGCCTGCTGGTCCTCAACGATGAGGACCCGGCCGGGCGCATCCTCGCTCACTGGCCCTCAACCCGGGCCAGCGCCGCCGTGATGTCGAGCAGGGTCGCCGCGACGAGATCGGCGATTTCCCGGGCGCTGGCGTTGGGATCGGCGATGACGGCGCGGGGCGACATCACGATGCGGCATGCGGTCTCCAGCGCCTTCGCCCCCACCGCCCCAGCGGCGCCGGCGAGCCCATGGGCGGCGCGGCGGAACCCCGTGTCGTCTCCGGCCGCGGCGGCGCGGGTGATGGTCTCGCTCAGCTGCACCACGTCCTGCCGGAACAGGCGCAGGACGCGGGCGTAGTCCTCAGGGTCGAGGTCACGGGCGAGGTCGGCGGCGAAGACTGGGTCAACCGGCATGATGTCCTCAAATACGCGCCGTCAGCGCGGAAATGCGGTGGAGCCGGGCCCGCAGCCCGGCCATCTGGCGTGGAAACATCCGGCTCAGCCGCCAGGTCTCGCGATCGAGCTCGGACAGCAGCGAGGGGTTGTCGCGGTCATTCA
>CAIPLM010000317.1 GCA_903865895.1 uncultured Rhodospirillales bacterium
GCGGAGGTGCTGGTCTCGCTTTATCGCAATCTCGGCGATGTCCGCGCCGTGCTGGTCATCGCCTCGGCGTTGAATGACGGGTTGTTGTTCCTCTCCGTGCTGCTGCTGGTCGTGGTGCTGATCGGGCTGCGGCGCCGGCGTTATGCCGTGCTGCGGGCGCTGGGCGCGCCGGCCAGCTATGTGCTGCTGGTGGTGTGGCTCGGCACGACCGGGTTGATCGCCGCGGGGTGCCTGCTCGGCTTCGCGCTGGGCTGGGCGGGCTCGGCCGTGGCCGGCGCCCTGGTGGCGGCGCGCACCGGGCTCACGGTGGCGGCCGCGCCCGGCCTCGACGAGGCGATCCTGGTCGCGGTGCTGGTGGTGGTCGGCGGGGCGATGGCGCTGGTTCCGGCCTGGCTCGCGACGCGGGCGCCGATTTCCGAAAGCTTGAGGTCCTAGCGATGAACACTCGTCCTATCCCGCGTCGCGCGCTGCTGCTGGGTGCCGCCGGGCTGCCGCTGCTCGCGCGGCCTGCCGCGGCCTGGACGATCGGCGATCTCTACGGTGATGTGACCGCGGATGGGTTGCAGCTCTCGCCGGGCGCGCGGGCGCAGCTGGGCCGGCGCATCACGGTCACCGGCTACATGGCGCCGCCGCTGAAGGCGGAGAGCGATTTCTTCGTGCTGACGCGGTTTCCGATGTCGGTCTGCCCGTTCTGCTCCAACGCCGCGGACTGGCCGACGGATATCGTGGTGATCAACCTCGCCCGGGCGAGTGACATGCTGGGCGCGGCCTATGCGATCGAGGTGTCGGGCGTTCTGGAATACGGCGCCAAAATCGATCCCGGCACCGGCTTCGTCAGCCTGGTCCGGCTGGTCGAGGCGCGCTGGCGGCGCGTGTAGCGCCGAGGCGCGGGGTCTCCCACGCGCCTCGGATAACACATCGGCCTACTTGAACGCGCCGGCCGTCTTCAGCCGTGTGACCTCGGCTTCGACGCGGGCGATGCCGCCGTTGCTGTAGAGCATCAGCAGCCGCTCGGCCCCGGTATGGGCCAGCACGGGGTTGCGGAACCCGGTGTTGAAACGCTCGGCCTGCGCCGCGTCATAGCCGAATTTCGGCGCCACCACGCGCAGCAGCAGCCCGCTCTGCACCGCCGCCGTGCCGGTATAGGTGTAGTCGGCGTCGGACAGGTTATGCAGCACGTACTCATAGAGCATGTTCGGCTGGTTCGGCAGGCTCGCCTGGATGTTGATCGAGCCGAGCTTGCGGACCGCGGCGAGGCGCAGGCGGCCGGTGGCGTCCTTCATCAGGTAGCCGCGCTCGATCGGATCGACCCCGGCGAGGATCGCCGCGGCATGGATCCAGTTCACCACGCTGTGCTCATTGCCGGCGTTGGGCGCGCCATGGGCGGAGGCGTGGGTGATGACATATTCCGCCGGCATGCCGCGCAGCATCACCTCGGCAACGCCCATGATGTGGTGCGAGCTGGTCTTGGTGTCGCCGGGCGCGCCCCAGGTATCGGTCTTGCCGTTGCCACCGTAGTTCATCTCGATGAACTCGGAGCCATCGGCGTTCCACTGGAAGATCACCGCCTTGGCCCAGTCATGCCAGATCGGCGCAGCGATCACGATGTCCTGGTCGATCATCACGTCGGCATCGGGGGTCTGTCCGCCGGCGCTGGCTACCGCCGGCGCGCCTGAGGCGTCGAGCGTGCCGTAGACGGTCCGGTAGGTGTCGGCCAGCGCCAGGGCGCTTTTGAGGTTGACCGCGACATGCATCGGCAGCCCGCCGGGCTGCGAGTGGTGCCCGCCGAACACGCTGCCGGGGGAGGCGTAATAGGGCATCGGCAGCTTCGGGCAGGCGGTGCCCTCGTCACGCACGCCGGGGAACACACCGGCGATCAGCCCGCCGGGGATGCGGCCGGCCTCGCCGGTGTCGATCAGCCCCGCCGCGATCAGCTTGTCGACGATCTGCTGCTTCTTCTCCGCGGTCATGCCGATGCGGGACTTGATGCAGGTCTCGGTGTTGAACACCGCGTCCTCGGTCTCGCGGCGGATCAGCGGGTTGTGGATCTTGGCGACTTCGGCCCGGATGAACGCCATCGAAGACTTCACCAGCGCCGAACTACCGGCTATCCGCGCGGCCTCGCCGTTCCATGGCCCGGGGGACATCTGGTCGGCCCGCGCCGCCCCCGCGCTCAACGCCATCAGGGCCGCGGACGCCAGCAGCAGGCGCCGCGGCGAAAACACGTCAATCATTGCTCTCTCCCGAATTAGGTCGCATGGCGCCCCGCTCGCCAGGGCACCACAGAGTCGACCGACGGGAACCTATCGGGTGACCGTGACGGGCCGTTGACACATTCATGAAGTGTGGAACATGCGGGGAGTGAAGCGCCCCGGATTCGTCGGCGGCTCCAACTCCTGAGAAAGTGGAGCGATAACAAGGAAGACGACGAACAAATTTTCGTCTGAGGTGCGCGATCGCGCGGTTTGGGTGGTGCTGGATCACGAGCGCAAGCAATCGTCGCGCAGGGCAGCGATCGCCTCGATTGCTGCCAAGTTCCCCATCGCGGGGACGGCTGCGCTGCGCTTCATGCGCGACGGGTGGATAGAGACCATCTTTATCCCTGTCGGTATCTCGCCGGGCGTGGCGGTGACGGTGTTCGAGACTTCGGTACTCACGGGAGTGCAGACTGACTTCTTTGTCGGGTACTAATTGGCCAAGCCCTTATCGTGCTGCTGCCGACTGATGAGATCGCCCGCCCGCTGCACACCGGCCTTGCCGTCGTCGGGGACGCCACCCGGCAACGACCCAACCAGCGTCTGCGCTCGATCAGCGATCGCCGCCCATCCTGACCACGGTGGCGTCAACGCCGGGCGTGCGCGTCATCGCCAGTGTTGCTTCGAGCGCAGCGCTGCGCGTTGTCTGTCGCTTTCGGCGTGGCAACCGTGCCGGTGCCTTCGGTGGTGCGAGCAGGGTGCTACTGATATGGCATGACAACGTGCGGCAGGGTGACAGCACGGAATTGTTCCCCTTCATCCTCGGCCCGGTGCTGATCGGGAGGATGATCCTGTTCGCCCCCGTCTTTGGCGTGCTTGCGGGAATGGCGCCAGCCATGCAGGCGGTACGCCTCGACCCCGCGGTCGCCATCCATGGCTGAGGAGGCCTTGCTGCTGAACGGCATCCGCAAGTCTTTCAACATCGGCAGCTCGGCCGAGGTGGAGATCCTGCACGGCATAGACCTCAGACCGGACCATGGCGCTTCTTGCGCCCTCATCAGCCCGTCCGGCTCCGGCAAGGTAACACAGATCAACATCATCGGCCTGCTCGACCGGCAAAGCGCGGGCCGGCTTGCCATCGGCGGGCAGGTGGCCGATTGCCTAGATAACGCGGCGCTGACACAGCTGCGCGGCCGCAGCATCGGCTTTGTCTGCCGGGCGCTTAATCTGATCCCGGCGTTCACCGCGACGGAGAACGTCATGATGCCGATGCTGCTCAATCGCGGATGGCCGGATGCCGCCATGCGTGGCGCGGCGGAAGCTTTGCTGACCGCGTGGGGA
>CAIPLM010000318.1 GCA_903865895.1 uncultured Rhodospirillales bacterium
CCGTCTGGCATCATTCCTTCAAATGCATGAGGTCCAGGGGCTCGGCCCCTGGCGGGGGTCGAGGGGGCAGCGCCCCCTCGCCTTGCCTTCCCTCCAGTCGGGGACGAACAAAACCTAGTGTCAGGAGGCGTGCAGTGGCGTTGCGGGTAGCGGTTCAGATGGATCCGATCGAGAGCATCAACATTGACGGGGATTCCTCGTTTGCGTTGATGTTGGCGGCGCAGGCGCGCGGGCATCTTTTGTGGCACTACGAGGTGCGGCATCTGGTGTTGCGCGAGGGCCAGATGAAGGCGGGTGCGGCGCGTGAGGAGCGCCTGTTCGCCCGGGCGCGTCCGGTGACGGTGCAGCGCGTGAAGGGTGCGCATTGGAATTTCGGCCCGGAGGAGATCCTGGATCTCGCGACGATGGACGTGATCCACATGCGCCAGGACCCGCCGTTCGACATGGCCTACATCACGGCGACGCATCTGCTGGAGCACATCCATCGCGATGACGGCACCGGCACGCTGGTGGTGAACAACCCGGTGAGCGTGCGCAACGCGCCGGAGAAGCTGCTGGTGACACACTTCCCCGAGCTGATGCCGCCGACCATGGTGACCTGGGATGTCGAGGCGATCCGCGGCTTCCGCGCCACGCATAAGGACATCGTGGTGAAGCCGCTGTTCGGCAATGGCGGCGCCGGCGTGTTCCTGATCCGGCATGACGATCCGAATTTGAATTCCCTGCTGGAGATGCATTTCGCCCGCTCGCGCGAGCCGCTGATGATCCAGCGTTACGAGCCGGCGGTGCGCCAGGGCGACAAGCGGATCATCCTGATCGATGGCGAGCCGGTGGGCGCGATCAACCGCGTTCCGGCGGCGGGCGAGGCGCGCAGCAACATGCATGTCGGCGGCCGGCCAGAGAAGATCGGCCTGACGCCGCGCGATCTGGAGATCTGCCGCCGCATTGGGCCGACCCTGAAGGAACAGGGCCTGATTTTCGTCGGCATCGACGTGATCGGCGACTACCTCACCGAGATCAACGTGACCTCGCCGACCGGCCTGCAGGAGATCGCCCGGTTTGACGGGACGGATCTTGCTTCGGGCATCTGGGACTGCATCGAGGGCAAACTCAAAAGGGCCTGAGCCATGGCGCTCCTGCTGGACGGCAAGCCGATCGACTACGACGAGACGGGCGAAGGCCCGACGCTGTTGCTGGTTCCCGGCTCGTTCAGCACCGGGGCGGCCTGGCGGCCGGTGATGAAGCGGCTGGCCGGGCGGTTCCGCATGGTGACCACCAGCCTGCCCGGCTATGGCGGCACGGCGGAGCGGCGCAGCGGCGGGGCGGACGATATTGACCGTCTCGCCGAGGCGATCGAGGCAGTGGCGGAGCGGGCGGGCGGTCCGGTGCACCTGGTTGGCCACTCCTTCGGCGGCTGCGTCGCCATGGCGGTGGCGGTGCGGCAGCGGGTTGAGCTATCGGGGCTGACGATGTTCGAGGCCAATCCCGGCGACGTGCTGCGGATCGCCGGCGAGCCCGATTTACACGCGCAGTTCATCGGTATGCGCGATGCGTATCGCGCGGCGACGGCGGAGGGTCTCGGCGCGGTCGCCGCCGGGGTGATCGATTTCTGGGGCGGCACCGGCAGTTTCGCGGCCCTACCGCCGGCGGTGCAGGACTTCGTGCGCGCCACCGCGGCGACCAATGCGCGGGACTGGCAGAGCGCGCTCGATTTCCAGGCGCCGCAAGCAGCCTATGCCGCGGTCCCCTGTCCGGGCCATATGGTGTTCGGCGCCAACGGCACCGCGGTGGCACGGCGCATGGCCAAGGTGGTCGCCGGCTGGTTGCCACAGGGACGGGTGAGCGGGATCGACGGCGCGAGCCATTTCATGACCGCGACCCACCCCGACGCCGTCGCCGCCATCATCGCCGCCGACGTCTTGGGCTAGGTGACCACCAGGGCGTCGGCCATCACCACGCCCTGCCCGTCCCGCAGCACGATCAGCGGATTGATCTCGGCCTCACTGACGGCTTCGATGCCAGCGAGTCGGGAGGCGGCAACGATAGCGGCGGCCAACGCATCGAGATCGCCGCGCGGCAAATTGCGGTAGCCGCGCGCGGGGGCGAGGCCCTTCACCTCCGCGATCATGGCATGCGCGCTGGCGAGATCGACCGGCGCGCGGCGCAGCGTCACGTCGCGATAGATCTCAGCCAGCACGCCACCCGCCCCGAGCGCGATGACGGGGCCGACCAGCGGATCGCGCCGATAGCCGATGATCGCCTCGCCAACACCCTTGGCCATGGGCTCGGCAATGAACCCGGTGATGGCGCCGCCGTGCCGCGCGGTCATATCGGCGGCGGCGGCGGCCAGAGCTCCGGCATCGGCGATGTTGAGCACGACCAGGCCGGCCTCGGTCTTGTGCGCGATCGCCGGCGAAACCGCCTTGAGCGCCACGGGGTAAGCGAGCGGCGGCGGGGCAGCGGGATCAATGGCCTGCGCGCGATCGGGGATGCCGAGGGCTGCGAACACGGCGCGGGCGGAGGGTTCATCGCGCGCGGGCAGCAGTGCGGCGGCGGCGCTCACATCGCCCGCGTCGGGGCGGGCGGCAGGCGCCTGCCAGTCGAGATAGCTGCGCACGGCATCCGCGCAGGCCTCGGGCGTGCGGAAGGCGGCGATACC
>CAIPLM010000319.1 GCA_903865895.1 uncultured Rhodospirillales bacterium
GGCCAACTCCGTGGTTGCAACCATCCCGTCGGCCCCCTCCCTCCCACCAAACCATTCCCTTAAGTCAAGGGATCCAAGGGCCTCACGGCCCTTGGCGGGTCCAGGGCAGAGCCCTGGCCTTACTTCCCCTCCCCAAGCGAGCCCGTCCTAGAATGGCACATGGATGGCTTTCGCCGCCGACGCGGCGGCGGGTGGCGGCGTTTCGGGCCAATCGGCGCGGGGTTTGGTCGCTGCGGGTGTTTTTGGCGGTGTTTTTGTTGAGTTTGTTTGCGGAGTTCATTGCCAATGACCGGCCTTTGGTGGTTCGGTTCGAGGGGCGGTGGTTTTTTCCGGTGGTGCAGGATTACGCCGAGGATGCGTTCGGCGTGGAGTTCATGCCGGTCGAGGCGGATTATACCGATCCGATGTTGGTGCGGACGATTAATCGGGATGGCTGGATGATTTGGCCGGTGATTCCGTATCGCTACAACACGCTGTGCAAGGACTTGCCGGTGCCGGCTCCGGCGCCGCCTTCGGCCAGGAATTGGCTGGGGACGGATGACCAGGCGCGCGATGTGCTGGCGCGGGTGATTTACGGGTTCCGGATTTCGGTGCTGTTCGGGTTCACGCTGACGATCATTTCCTCGGCGATTGGGGTGGCGGCGGGGGCGATCCAGGGGTTCCGCGGCGGGATGACGGATTTGTTGTTCCAGCGGTTCATCGAGATCTGGTCGGGCATGCCGCAGCTGTATTTACTGATTATTTTGTCCTCGATGATCACGCCGGGGTTTTGGGTGCTGCTGGTGTTTTTGCTGCTGTTCAGCTGGATGTCGCTGACGGGAGTGGTGCGGGCGGAGTTCTTGCGCGGGCGGAATTTGGAATATGTGCGGGCGGCGAAGGCGCTGGGGGTGTCGGACCTCGCGGTGATGTGGCGGCATATTCTGCCCAACGCGATGGTGGCGACGCTGACGTTCCTGCCGTTCACGCTATCGGGCTCGGTGACGATTTTGGCGAGCCTGGATTTCCTTGGGTTCGGCCTGCCGCCCGGCTCGCCCTCGCTGGGTGAGTTGGTGAGCCAGGGGAAGAATAATCTCCAGGCGCCGTGGCTTGGGATTACCGCGTTCTTGGTGCTGGGCGGGTTGCTGAGCATGTTGATTTTCATCGGCGAGGCGGCGCGGGATGCGTTTGATCCGCGGAAGGCGCCGAAATGAAAGGAAGTTGTTCTTTTTTGAAAAAAAGAACCAAAAAACTTTTATCCTTTTGCTTCGCGCCTTCCATGGAAAGAGCGCGTCAAACCGATAAAAAGTTTTTGCTTCTTTTTTCAAAAAGAAGCGCTTCCTTCCTTTGCCCGGCGTGGTGCCCAGCATGACCCTGCTTTCCGTCGATGCACTCACGGTGGCGTTCGGGGCGCGGAGCGTGGTGGAGGATGTGTCCTTCACGCTCGATCGCGGCGAGACGTTGGCGCTGGTGGGGGAAAGTGGCAGCGGCAAGTCGCTGACCGCGTTGTCGGTGCTCGGGTTGCTGCCGCCTGGGGCGGTGGCGACGGGGGCGGTGACGCTGGATGGCCAGGCGGTGATCGGCGCGCCGGCTGCGGCGATGCGGCGGCTGCGGGGCGGCACGGCAGGGATGGTGTTCCAGGAGCCGATGACGAGCCTCAACCCGCTCGCTCGTATCGGCGCGCAGATCGCGGAGGCGATTACGCTGCATCGGCCGCTCGCCGGCGCGGCGCTGCGGGCGCGGGTGGTGGAATTGCTGGAGGAGGTCGGGTTCGCCGATGCGGCGGACCGGTTGGACGCGTTTCCGCACCAGTTGTCGGGCGGCCAGCGCCAGCGGGTGATGATCGCGGCGGCGCTCGCCAATGATCCGCCGCTGCTGATCGCCGACGAGCCGACCACAGCGCTCGACGTCACCATCCAGGCGCAGATTTTGAAACTGCTGGCAGCCGAAAAGGCGCGGCGCGGCCTGGCTTTGCTGCTGATCAGCCATGATCTGGCGATTGTGCGGCGCTTTGCCGACCGGGTGGCGGTGATGCGGCACGGGCGGATCGTCGAGGCCGGGACGGTGGCGGCGGTGTTCGGCATGCCACAGCATCCCTATACCTGCGAATTGCTCGCCGCCGAGCCGCGCGGCCGGCCGGAGCCGGTGGCGGAGGGGGCCGAGCTGCTGTGCACGGCTGAAGATGTGAAGGTGCATTTCCCCATCCGCCGCGGGGTGCTGCGGCGGACGATTGGGCATGTGAAGGCGGTGGACGGCGTGTCGCTGCGGGTGCGCGCCGGCGAGACGGTGGCGCTGGTTGGGGAGAGCGGCTCGGGGAAGTCCACCATGGGCTATGCCCTGGCGGCCCTGCAGGATTCCGAGGGGCATATCGCGTTCCGTGGCGAGGCTATTCCCGGCGTGGATCGGGCGCGGATGCGCCGGCTGCGGGCGGAACTGCAGATCGTCTTCCAGGACCCCTTCGGCAGCCTGTCGCCCCGCATGTCGGTCGGCGACATCATCGGCGAGGGGCTGGCGGTGCATGCTCCGGGCGAGAGCCGGGAGCAGCGCGCCGAGCGGGTCACGGCGGCGTTGCGCGAGGTGGGACTACCCGAGGATATCGGCGAGCGGTTTCCCCATGAATTCAGCGGCGGTCAGCGCCAACGCATCGCGATTGCACGCGCCATCGTGCTCAGGCCGCGGTTCCTGGTGCTGGACGAGCCGACCAGCGCGCTCGACATGTCGGTGCAGGCACAAATCGTCGAGCTGCTGCGGCGTCTACAGCGGGACCATGGGCTCGGCTATTTGTTCATCAGCCATGATTTGCGGGTGGTGCGCGCGCTGGCGCACCGGGTGATCGTGCTGCGGCGCGGCCTGGTGGTGGAGGAGGGCGCCGCGGAAGCGATTTTCGAGCGGCCCGCGCACCCTTACACCCAGGCGCTGATGGCCGCCGCCTTCAGCCTGGAGGCCGATGAGAGCGGCGCGGTCTCGCAGTAGCCCCCGATATCCCTACCATGCTGCGGTGCATCCTATGCATGGGTTATGGGGTGCCGCGTTAATATAACGCTGCTTATGATCGCACCCGTGCCCGACAACCCCGACCTGCTGTTCCTCCTGCATGACCTCGCCCGCCACCTCCGGCTCGATGCCGATCGGCGCGCCGGGGCCTATGGGCTGACGCGGGCGCAATGGGTGATCCTCTACTGGCTGGAGAAGCAGCCCGGCCTGTCCCAAAAGGAACTGGCCGAGATCGTCGAGGTGGAGCCCATCACCATCGGCCGGCTGATCGACCGGCTGGAGGCGTCCGGGCTCGTCGAGCGCCGGGCCGACCCGCATGACCGCCGGATCTGGCGGCTGCACATCCTGCCGCCCGCGCTGCCGATGTTGCGCCGGCTGCAGGACGAGCGGACCGACATGCTCGCCACCGTCGCCGCCGGGCTCGACCCGGCAACGCTTGCCACATTGAAGACAGGACTTGCCCGCATGAAGGCGAATATCTCCGCCGAATTGCGCAGCAAGTCGCTCGAAAAGGACCTCGCCTGATGTCGCAGACTGCCACGGCCGCCGGATCGCACGCCATGCCGGGCGCCACGCCGCTCAAGCGCGAGCGCTCGCGTGTGCTGCGCCCCATCCTGATGCTCGGCGGCATCGCCATCGTCGCGGTCGGCTCCTTCTTCTACTGGCTGCATGGCGGGCGGATCGTCTCGATCGACAATGCCTATGTGCGCGCCGCGAAGCTGGCGGTCGCGACCGACGTGTCGGGCATCGTCGCCGAGGTCGCGGTGAAGGAGGGCCAACTGGTCAAGAAGGGGGATCTGCTGTTCCGCCTGGACGCCGCGCCGTTCAAGATCGCGCTGGCCGGCGCCGAGGCCAATCTCGCCCAGATGGCGCTCTCGCTCGAGGCGATGAAGCGCGACTACCAGCGCATGCAGCGCGACATCGAGGCCAAGCAGGCC
>CAIPLM010000320.1 GCA_903865895.1 uncultured Rhodospirillales bacterium
ACGGATCGATCTCGGCAATCGCCAGCAAATGCGGGTCGCGCTGCGGGCGACGATGATCCATCGCCATGAGCACCAGGAGCTGTTCGACCAGGCCTTCGCCCAGTTCTGGCGCGATCCTGATGCGGTTAAGGCGGCGGCGGCGATCGAGATGTTGGCTGCCGGGAAGGCGCCACCGCCCGAGAAGGCGCCGCCGGGGAGCCGCCGCCTCGCCGAGGCCATGGCCAAGCCGCGCGAAAAGCCGGAGCCGCCGGACCCGAAGCAGCAGGAAATCGACATGGTGATGACCGTGTCGGCCAATGAGCGGCTGCAGAAAATGGATTTCGAGGCGATGGGGGCGGAGGAGATCGCCGCCGCCAAGGCCGAGATCCGCAAGCTGACCCTGCCGCTCGACCTCCGCCGCACCCGCCGCCGGCGGCCCGATCCGACGGGCCCACATGTCGATCTGCGCGCGACGATCCGCCAGAGCCTGCGCCATGGCGGCGAGATCCTCGCGATCGCCCGCACCCGCCGCATTGAGACACCGCCGCCGCTGGTGGTGATTTGCGATATCTCCGGCAGCATGGCCCGCTACGCGCAGGTGCTGCTGCATTTCCTCCATGCCGTCGCCAATGACCGGGACCGGGTGCAGGTATTCCTGTTCGGCACCCGCCTGACGAACATCACCCGTCAGCTCAAGCACCGTGACCCCGAGGTGTCCTTCCAGATGGTCGCCCACGCGGTGCCCGATTGGTCCGGCGGCACGCGGATCGGCGAGGCGCTCGGGCTGTTCAACCGCAACTGGTCCCGCCGGGTGCTCGGCCAGGGCGCGGTGGTGCTGCTGGTGACCGATGGGCTCGATCGCGACGGCGCCGCGGGGCTGGCCGAGAACATGGAGCGGCTGCACAAATCCTGCGCAAGGCTGATCTGGCTCAATCCGCTGTTGCGTTGGGACGGGTTCGAGCCAAGATCCCAGGGCATCCGCGCGATGCTGCCGCATGTGGACGATTTCCGCCCGGTCCATAACCTCGACAGCCTGCGCGCCTTGATCGCAACCCTCTCGACGGCGCCCCGCGCCGGCCTGATGGACAAATGGAGGCTTTCGGCATGAGCGACTCGCAGGACATTCTTTCGCTGGCCACCGCCTGGCGCAGCGCCGGGGAGCAGGTGGCGATCGCCACCGTCACCGAGACCTGGGGCAGTTCGCCCCGCCCGGCCGGCAGCCAGCTGGCCGTCACGGTTTCTGGCAAGATGGCAGGCTCAGTTTCGGGCGGCTGCATCGAGGGCGCCGTGGCGGAGGCGGCGATGAAGACCATCGCCAATGGGGTGCCGCAGCTGCTGGATTTCGGCATCACCGATGAGCGGGCCTGGGAGGTGGGGCTCGCCTGCGGCGGCAAGCTCAAGGTGTTCGTGGAGAAGCTGGCATGACGCCGGAACTCCTGGCCGAGCTGACCGCCGCCCGCGCCGCCAAGCGCCCGGTGGTGATGGCGACCCGCCTGCCCGGCGGCGAGCAGATGCTGCTGCCGGCCGAGGGGGTGGACGCCGAGCTTGCGGCCGCCGCCCAGCGCGCGCTCGATCGCGACGAGAGCGGCACGGTGAAAATCGGCAATGCCGACTGGTTCCTGCACGCCTATAACCCGCCGATGCGGCTCATCGTGGTTGGCGCGGTGCACATCTCGCAGGCGCTGGTGCCGATGGCGGCCCAGATGGGCCTGAGCGTGGTGGTGGTGGACCCCCGCCGCTCCTTCGCCACCGAGGAGCGCTTCCCCAACGTCACCATCATGACCGACTGGACCGACGAGGCGATCGAGGCCCTGGCGCCCGACGTGCGCACCGCGGTGGTGACGCTGACTCACGACCCCAAGCTCGATGACCCCGCGCTCGATATCGCGTTGAAATCGCCCGCCTTCTACATCGGCTCGCTCGGCAGCCGCCGCACCCATGCGCGGCGGCTCGACCGGCTGCGCGAGATGGGGCATTCCGAGGAAACGCTGGCGCGCATCAAGGGCCCGGTCGGCCTCGATATCGGGGCCGTGACCGCTCCCGAAATTGCGCTTTCGATCCTCGCCGAATTCGTGGCTGCCCGGCGCAACGCCAAGCTGTTCGCGCGGGAGGCGAAGGCGGGCTGAGCGGCCGCGCGATGAGGTGAAACGGGAACAGCGCTGTGGTATAGGATCGCTGCAATGAGACCTTCCGAAGCCCTCGAACGCCATCGCGCCGATATCCGCCGCATCGTGGAGGCCAACCGCGCCTGCAATCCGCGGGTGTTCGGCTCGGTGCTGCGGGGGGAGGATGAGGAGGGGAGTGACCTCGATATCCTGGTGGACGCGTTGGAAACCACCAGCCTGTTCGACCTTTCACGCATGGAGTTACGCCTTCAGGACCTGTTGCAGGTTCGGGTGGATGTGCGGACCCCGCTCGACCTGCATGAGAGGTTTCGCGACAGTGTGGTCGCCGAGGCGGTGCCGGTGTGAGTTCACACGAGGCCAGGATCGATCGTCTGCTTGCAGACATCGGCGAAGCGATCAGCCGGATCCGCGACTATACGTCTGGAATGGATGCGCCACGCTTCCTCACCACGCATATCGTGCAGGATGCGGTGTTATGGAACCTGTCGGTCATTGGCGAAGCCTCCGGGATGATCCTGAGGCAAGCGCCGTCGTTCGCGGCAGAAAACGACCCGGAGATTTGGCGTGTGGCCTACAACATGCGGAACCGCATCCTGCACGGTTATGCCTCGATCAATCTCGGGGTTGTCTGGCGCGTGACCGTCGAAGACCTGCCGGCCCTCGCGACCAGGGTTACTGACCTGCTGAAAACACGAGGTCACTGACCCCCCATGATTTTCGCCTCCTTCCCCCTCGCCGAGGCGCTAGGCGCCGTGCTCGCCCATTCGCATCGCCTGCCCGAGCGGATGCTGAAGAAAGGCACCGTGCTCGACGAGGCCGCCATCGCCGCCCTGCGCGCCGCCGGGCGGACGGAGGTGATTGCGGCGCGGCTCGATGAAGGGGATGTGGCTGAAAACGAGGCGGCGGATCGGATGGCGCGGGCGTTTGATGCGCCGCTGCTGTCGCGTCGGCGTGCGGTGACCGGGCGGGTGAACCTGCATGCCGATACGGCGGGGTTGCTGCGCGTCGATGCCGCGGCGATCGATGCGATCAACGGGATCGACGAGGCCTTCACCGTTGCCACCCTGCCGGACTACGCGCCCGTCGCGGCGGGGGACATGGTGGCGACGATCAAGATCATCCCCTTCGCGGTGCCGGGCGACGCGCTGGCGCGGATCGAGCAGGCGGCGCGGGGCTCGGGCGCCATCACGCTGCATAAATTCGCCCGCCGCACCGTCGGCCTGGTGCTGAGCGAGCTCGCCGGGCTGAAGGACAGCGTGGTGGAAGGCACCATCGCGGCGACGGAGGGGCGGGTCGCGGCACTCGGTGGGCGGCTGCTGCCGGCGCGCCGCTGCGTCCATGACGCAGGGGCGATCGCGGCCGAACTCCTGGCCTTGCGGGCGGAGGGCGCCGATATCCTGCTGGTCGCCGGTGCGTCCGCGACCGTGGACCGGCGTGATGTCGGGCCATCGGCGGTGGTGCAGGCCGGCGGCGAGATCGTGCATTTCGGCATGCCGGTCGATCCCGGCAACCTCATTTGCATTGGCCGCATCGGCGATATCCCGGCCCTCGTGCTGCCCGGCTGCGCCCGCTCGCCCAAGCCCAACGGGATCGACTGGGTGCTGCAACGCATCGCCGCCGGGCTGCCGCTCGGGCGCGCCGAGATCATGCGCATGGGGGTCGGCGGCCTGCTGAAGGACACCGATGCGCGGCCTTTGCCCCGCGCCCGCGCCGTGGCCCGCGAGGCCCCGCCGCCCCGCCCGACGGCCGCCGCGGTGATCCTGGCGGCCGGCAAATCCACTCGCATGGCGCCCTACAACAAGCTGCTGGTGGCCGATCGCGCGGGCAAGCCGATGATCGCCCGGGTGGTCGACAACGTGCTCTCAACTTCCGCCCGCCCGGTGATCGTCGTCACCGGGCATCTGGCGCCGGAGATCGAGGCGGCGCTCAAGGGCCGCCCCGTCACCTTCGTGCACGCCGCCGACTACGCCGATGGCCTCGCCGCCTCGCTCAAATCCGGCATATCAGCGGTTCCGGAAAGCGCGCCCGCCGCCATCGTCTGCCTCGGCGACATGCCGCTGGTGACCGGGCGGATCATCGACCAGATCATCGCCGCCCATGATCCGGACGAGGGCCGCGCCATCGTGGTGCCGACGCATCAGGGCAAGATCGGCAACCCGATCCTGTGGAACCGCCGCTACTTCCCCGACATCCTCGCCCTCTCCGGCGACGCCGGGGCGCGCGCGCTGCTGAAGCGACACATGGAGCAGGTGGCGGAGATCGACGTGGGGGATGACGCGGTGCTCCGGGATTTCGACACGGTGGAGAGCCTCGCCACCCTGCCCGCCCGCATGCGGCCGGAACTGAGGTGAGCGCCTGGCGGCTTTTGCTGGCGGCGGACATGCCGGGGGTGGAGGCGGTCGCCGATATCGTGCACCCCAACTACCCCGAGGACGATGCGGTGCTCGCCGAGCGGCTGGCTCTGTATCCCGCCGGTTGCTTCGGGCTCGATGGACCGGCCGGGCTGCAAGGCTACCTGATTAGCCATCCCTGGCACCGGGGCGCGGCGCCAAAGCTCAACAGCCTGCTCGGCGCCCTGCCGGCGGCGGCCGATACGTTCTACATCCACGATCTCGCTTTGCACCCCACCGCCCAGGGAACCGGCGCCGCCGGGACGATCATCCGCCGCCTGCTGGCCGAGACCGCCGCCTTCCCGCGCCACGCGCTGGTGGCGGTAAACGGGTCGGCGCCGTTCTGGTCACGCTTCGGCTTCCGTCCGGCGGATGGTCCAGACCTCAAGAGCTATGGCGGGGACGCTGTCTACATGGTCCGGGCCTTCTAAGCCGCCCGGCGATACGCTACAGGCTCGGCGTGGGAGGACTGCATGGATTTCGAACTCAGCGACGACCAACGCGCGTTCCAGGAAACCGCCCGCAGCTTCGCGCGCGAGAAGATCCTGCCACATGCCGGGGCCTGGGACGAGGCGCGGCATTTCCCCGCCGCCGAACTGCGCGAGGCCGCCGCCCTCGGTTTCGCCTCGATCTACATCCCGGAGGAGCATGGCGGAACCGGGCTCGGGCGGCTTGATGCGGCGATTATTTTCGAGGAGCTGGCCTATGCCTGCCCCTCCACCGCGGCCTTCCTGACCATCCACAACATGGTCGCCGGCATGGTCTCCCGCTTTGCCAATGACGAGCAGCGGGCGCGCTTCCTACCCAAGATCATCTCGGCCGAACATTTCGTCTCCTATTGCCTCACCGAGCCGGGCTCCGGCTCCGATGCCGCCGCGCTGAAAACCCGCGCCGAGACGCTGGAAGACGGCACCTACCGCATCAACGGCTCGAAAGCCTTCATCAGCGGCGGCGGGATTTCCGACCTCTACGTCACCATGCTGCGCACCGGGGATGATAGCGCCAAGGGCATTTCCTGCGTGGTGGTGGAGAAGGATACGCCCGGCCTCTCCTTCGGTGCCCCCGAACGCAAAATGGGCTGGAACAGCCAGCCGACCGCGCTGGTGAACTTCGCCGATTGCATCGTGCCACAGGAGAACCGCCTGGGCCGCGAGGGCGAGGGGTTCCGCTTCGCCATGATGGGGCTCGATGGCGGGCGGATCAACATCGCCGCCTGCTCGCTCGGCGGCGCCCAGGCCTGCCTCGATGCGGCGCTGGCCTATGTGAAGGAGCGCCGCGCCTTCGGCCGCCCGATCGCGGATTTCCAGGCGCTGCAATTCAAGCTGGCGGATATGGCGACCGAGCTCGATGCCGCGCGGCTGATGGTACATCGCGCCGCCGCCTCGCTCGACGCCGGGCGGCCGGATGCCACCAAGCACTGCGCCATGGCCAAGCGCTTGGCCACCGATCTCTGCCACCGCATCTGCGACGAAGCGCTGCAACTGCATGGCGGCTACGGCTACATCAAGGACTACCAGGTGGAGCGCTACGTGCGCGATCTCCGGGTCCATCGCATTCTCGAAGGTACCAACGAAATCATGCGGGTCATCATCGCCCGCAAATTGCTGGAGGCGTCATGATTATCGCACTCATCGGGCTGGGCAACATGGGGCTGCCGATGGCGGCCAACCTGCTGAAGGCCGGCCATACCGTGACGGGGTTTGACCTCAACCCAGACCTCGTCGCCAAGCACGTGGAGGCCGGCGGCAAGGGTGCGGCCTCCATCGCCGAGGCGATCCGCGGCGCCGAGGCGATCGTCACCATGCTGCCGGCCGGCCGCCATGTGGATACCGTCTATCTCGGCCCAGGCGGCATTCTCGAGAACATCAACACCCGCCCGATCCTGATCGACAGCTCGACCATCGACGTCGCCACCGCGCAGAAAGTGGCCGCGGCCGCCGATGGGCGCGGCATCGCGATGCTCGATGCCCCCGTTTCAGGCGGCACCGGTGGGGCGATCGCGGGCACGCTCACCTTCATGTGCGGCGGCACTGACGCAGCGTTTGCTGCGGCGAAGCCGGTGCTGCAGGGCATGGGCAAGAACATCATTCATGCCGGGGCCGCCGGCGCCGGGCAGGCCGCCAAGATCTGCAACAACATGATGCTGGCCGTCGCCATGTGCGGCGTCGCCGAGGCCTTCGTGATGGCCGACAAGCTCGGGCTTGACCGCCAGAAGCTGTGGGACATCACCTCCACCTCCACCGGCCAGTCCTGGGCGCTGACCACCTATTGCCCCGCCCCCGGCCCGGTGCCCACCGCCCCCTCCGGCCGCGACTACACCGGCGGCTTCGCCTCCGCGCTGATGCTGAAGGACCTCAAGCTGGCGCAGGATGCCGCGGAAAGCGTCGGCGCCCCCACCCCGCTCGGCGCCCATGCCGCCGCCATCTACCAGGCACTGAACGATGCCGGCGAAGGCGGGCGGGATTTCTCGGTCGTGTTCAAGTGGCTCTCGGGCCTCGCGCGCGGCGAGGTGGCGTGAGATGGCCGGCACGGCCGCCTTTCGTGCGGCGCGCGACTTCCTGATCGCGCACCGCACCGATTACCGCGCCGCCTATGAGGGGTTCCGCTGGCCGGAACTGCCCGATTTCAACTGGGCGCTCGACTGGTTTGACGCCGAGCTGGCCGCCGGCCCGCTGCGCGACAACCCGGCCCTCATCGTCACCGGTGCCGGTGAGATCACCCTCACCTTCGGCGAATTGTCCGAGCGTTCCAACCGCGTCGCCAACGGGCTGCGCGCGCTGGGGGTGAAGCGGGGCGATCGCATCCTGCTGATGCTCGGCAATTTCGCCCCGCTCTGGGAGGTGATGCTGGCGGCGATGAAGCTCGGCGCCGTGGTGGTGCCGGCGACGACGCTGCTGACCGCGGCCGATCTCGCCGAGCGCGTTGCCCGCGCCCGCGTGCGCTTCGTCGTCACCTCGGCCGAGGATGCAGGCAAGCTCGCCATGCTGCCACCCTCCGTGCCGCGCATCACCACCGGGGGCGCGCCCGAGGGCTGCGTGGACTACGCGACGCTGCTCACCGCCGATGCCGCCTTCACGCCGGACGCGCCGACGCGGGCGGATGAGCCGATGCTGCTCTACTTCACCTCCGGCACGACAGCGAAGCCCAAGCTGGTGCTGCACAGCCACCGCACCTATCCGGTCGGCCATCTCTCGACGATGTATTGGCTCGGCCTCAAGCCCGGCGACATCCATCACGCCGTCTCCTCGCCGGGCTGGGCGAAGCACGCCTGGTCCTGCTTCTTCGCGCCGTGGATCGCGGGGGCCACCATCTTCATCGCCAATCACGGCCGCTTCCACGCGCCAACCCTGCTGTCCGCCCTGGTGGAGCACAAGGTGACCTCCTTCTGCGCGCCACCGACGGTGTGGCGGATGTTCATCCAGGAGGACCTGAAGTCCTACCAGGTGAGCCTGCGCGAGGTGCTCGGCGCCGGCGAACCGCTCAATCCGGAGGTGATCGAGCAGGTCGAGGCGGCCTGGGGCGTCACCATCCGCGACGGCTACGGCCAGACCGAGACCACGCTGCAAATCGCCAATCCGCCCGGCCTGAAGGTGAAGCCGGGCTCGATGGGCGTGCCAATGCCGGGCTACCGCATCCGCCTGCTCGACGCCGAGGACCGCGACGCCGACGAGGGCGCGGTGTGCCTGCCGCTCGAACTCCGCCCCGCCGGGCTGATGCAGGGCTACCAGCAAGATGACGGCAGCATCGAGACACTGTCCGGCGAGGTCTACCGCACCGGTGACGTCGCGAGCCGCGATGCCGATGGCTACATCACCTATGTCGGCCGCGCCGATGACGTGTTCAAATCCTCGGACTACCGCATCTCGCCCTTCGAGCTGGAAAGCGCGCTGATCGAGCACGAGGCGATCGTCGAAGCCGCGGTGGTGCCGGCGCCCGATCCGGTGCGCCTCGTGGTGCCCAAGGCCTATATCATGCTGGGCGGCAATCACCCGGCCGACGCGGTGACGGCGCTGTCGATCTTCAAGCACATCCGCGCCACGCTGGCGCCCTACAAGCGCATCCGCCGCATCGAGTTTGCCGAATTGCCGAAGACCATCTCCGGCAAAATCCGGCGCGTCGAGCTGCGCGGGGCGGAAGAGGCGCGGACGGAGCGGGCGGCGGGTGAGTTCCGGGAGGAGGATTTCCCGGAGTTGAAGGGGTAAGCGGCCCCCGGTGTGCTATAGGGCAATGCGAGAGGTTCAAGATGGCACTCGGATTACTGACGAAGGCGGCATCGAAGCGATCCAGCGGCGCCGGGCGCGCGACGGGGTCGGCCGATGGTATTTTTGAAATGGCGAATCTGTTCCCGCGCCATACCGGCCTGCCCGTGACCGTATGGGTCGGGCCGCGCGGCGGCGCCCGGCATGCCGCGCGCATCAAGGTCTGCGTCGAGCCCGGTGATCGCATGCGGATCGATGATGCCGCGTCGATGCTGATCGGCGATCCGCCCAAGGTGGTGCGCGGCAAGCTCGACCCGATGATCGCCGAGGCTGCCGGACGCTGGGTGCTGCTGAACCGCGACGCGTTGCTCGACTACTGGCACGGTAAGATCGATACGTTCGATCTGCAGTCGCGGCTTAGGAAGGTATAGGGGCTCGGGGGAGTGCCGGGGGTAGGGAAGAAAGCGCTTCTTTTTGAAAAAAGAAGCAAAAACTTTCTATCCGTTTGCTTCGGAGTTTCCCCGGGCAACACCGACGCCAACCGGATAAAAGTTTTTTGGTTCTTTTTTCCAAAAAAGAACACTCTGTCTTGAGGTGCTTATGACCAGCAATACCGACTACGGCTTGGATTTCGCCCTCGGTGAAGAAATCGACATGCTGCGCGAGACGGTGCGCCGCTTCGCCGAGGCCGAGATCGCGCCGATCGCCGCTGAGATCGACCGCTCCAACGAATTCCCCAACCATCTCTGGCGCAAGATGGGCGAGCTTGGCGTGCTCGGCATCACCGTTGAGGAGGAGTATGGCGGGGCGGCGATGGGGTATCTCGCGCATACCGTGGTGATGGAAGAAATCAGCCGCGCCTCGGCCTCGGTCGGGCTGTCCTACGGGGCGCATTCGAACCTCTGCGTCAACCAGATCCGCCGCAACGGCACCCCGGCGCAGCGGGAGAAATATCTGCCGAAGCTGATCAGCGGTGAGCATATCGGCGCGCTCGCCATGAGCGAGCCGGGTGCGGGATCGGACGTCGTCTCCATGCGGTTGCGGGCGGAGCGCCATGGCGATCGCTACGTGCTGAACGGCTCGAAATTCTGGATCACCAACGGGCCGGATGCCGATACGCTGGTGGTCTACGCGAAAACCGCGCCGGAGGCCGGGCCGCGCGGCATCACGGCCTTCCTGATCGAGAAGGGCTTCAAGGGGTTCTCCTGCGCCCAGAAACTCGACAAGCTCGGCATGCGCGGCTCCAACACCGGGGAGTTGGTGTTCGACAACTGCGAAGTGCCGGCAGAGAACGTGCTCGGCGCAGTCGATGGCGGAGTGGCGGTGCTGATGAGCGGGCTCGATTACGAGCGCGCCGTGCTGTCGGGCGGGCCGCTCGGCATTATGCAGGCCTGCATGGATGTGGTGCTGCCCTACGTGCATGACCGCAAGCAGTTCGGCCAGGCGATCGGCGAATTCCAGCTCATGCAGGGCAAGATCGCCGACATGTATACGGTGATGAACGCCGCCCGCGCCTATGTCTACGCGGTGAACGCCGCGTGTGACCGCGGCCGCACCACCCGCAAGGATGCCGCCGGCGCCATCCTGTTCGCCGCCGAGAAAGCCACATGGATGGCGCTCGAGGCGATCCAGGCGCTGGGCGGCAATGGCTACATCAATGACTACCCGACCGGCCGGCTGCTGCGGGACGCCAAGCTCTACGAGATCGGCGCCGGCACCAGCGAAATCCGCCGCATGCTGATTGGCCGCGAGTTGTTCAAGGAAACCGCCTGATGCGTCTGGCCAGCGAGATCGATCCGCGCTCCGAGGCGTTCCGCGCCAACCAGGCCGCCATGGCCGAAATCGTCGCCGATCTGCGCGCCAAGGCGGCGGTGATCGCGGCCGGCGGCGGCGAGACGGCGCGCAAGCGGCATGTCTCCCGCGGCAAGAAGCTGCCGCGGGACCGTATCGAGGCGCTGCTCGATCCCGGCACGCCATTCCTGGAATTCTCCCAATTCGCCGGCTACGGCATGTATGGCGAGGATATCCCGGCCGGCGGCATCATCACCGGCATCGGCCGGGTGGCGGGGCGCGAATGCGTCATCGTCTGCAATGACGCGACGGTGAAGGGCGGCACCTACTATCCGGTCACCGTGAAGAAGCATCTGCGCGCCCAGGAAATCGCCGCGCAGAACCGGCTGCCCTGCATTTATCTGGTCGATTCCGGCGGCGCCAACTTGCCGAACCAGGACGAGGTCTTCCCCGACCGTGACCATTTCGGCCGGATTTTCTTCAACCAGGCCAATCTCTCGGCCCAGGGCATCGCGCAGATCGCCGTCGTCATGGGCTCCTGCACCGCGGGCGGTGCCTATGTGCCGGCGATGTCGGATGAGAGCATCATCGTGAAGGGCCAGGGCACCATCTTCCTCGGCGGCCCGCCGCTGGTGAAGGCGGCGACCGGGGAGATCGTATCGGCGGAAGACCTCGGCGGCGCGGACGTGCATAGCCGCATTTCGGGGGTGACCGACCATTACGCCGAGAACGACGCCCATGCGCTCGGCATCGCCCGCTCCATCGTCGGCACGCTTAACACGGTGAAGCGGCCCGGCGTGGCGCTGCGAGCGCCGAAGCCGCCGCGGCACGATCCCGCCGAGCTCTACGGCATCATCCCCGCCGATCGCCGCCGGCCATATGACGTGCGCGAAGTGATCGCCCGCATCGTCGATGACAGCGAGTTGGACGAGTTCAAGCGGCTCTACGGCACCACTGTGGTGACCGGGTTTGCGCATATCTGGGGCTACCCGGTCGGCATCGTCGCCAATAACGGTATCCTGTTCAGCGAGAGCGCGCAGAAGGCGGCGCATTTCATCGAGCTATGCGCCCAGCGTGGCATCCCGCTGGTGTTCCTACAGAACATCACCGGCTTCATGGTCGGCCGCAAATACGAGGCCGGCGGCATCGCCAAGGACGGCGCCAAGATGGTCACCGCGGTGGCCACCGCCAATGTGCCGAAATTCACCGTGATCATCGGCGGCAGCTTCGGGGCGGGGAACTACGGCATGTGCGGGCGCGCATACTCGCCGCGCTTCCTGTGGATGTGGCCGAACGCCCGCATCTCCGTGATGGGCGGCGAGCAGGCGGCGAGCGTGCTGGCGACCGTGCGGCGCGACGGCATGGAGGCGCGCGGGCAAACCTGGCCAGCGGAGGACGAGGAGGCCTTCAAGGCGCCGATCCGCGAGCAATACGAAACCCAGGGCCACCCCTATTTCGCCTCCGCCCGCCTATGGGACGACGGCATCATCGACCCCGCCGACACAAGGCGGGTGCTGGCGCTCGGGCTCTCGGCAGCGATGAACGCCCCGATCGAGGAGACGCGCTTCGGCGTGTTCCGGATGTGATGGACAGGGAAGAGGAAGGAAGGCTCACCACAGAGACAGTAAGGCAGTGAGAGAGAGGCGGGCACCGCCGAGCGAACTCTCCGAGCGGGTGATTGGCCTCGCCATCGAGGTGCATCGGCATCTTGGCCCCGGTCTGCTCGAATCCGTCTACGAGGAGTGCCTCTGCCATGAGTTGCACCTGAGCGGCATTCCATTCTTACGGCAGGTCGCCCTGCCGATCATCTACAAGGGCACCACGCTGGATGCCGGCTACAAGCTTGATATCGTTATCGAGGATATGCTGATCATCGAACTGAAATCGGTCGAACGGTTGCTGCCCATCCATGAAGCACAGCTCCTCACCTATCTCCGCCTCAGCGGGATCGGTGTCGGCCTCCTGATGAACTTCAACGCCGCCGCGCTCAAGAACGGCCTGCGCCGTCTCATGATGTAGCCCCGCCCCCCTCACTGTCTTACTGTCTCTGTGGTGAATCTTCCTTTGTCTCAAAGCGACCAGCGCATGTTCCGCAAAATCCTCATCGCCAATCGCGGCGAAATTGCCTGCCGCATCATCCGTACCGCCAGGCGCATGGGCATCGCCACGGTCGCCGTCTACTCGGACGCCGATGCAAGTGCGCTGCATGTCGAGATGGCCGATGAGGCCTATCGCATCGGGCCGGCGGCGCCGCGGGAGAGCTATCTGAATATCCCGGCGATTCTGGCTGCCGCCGCGCGGTCGGGTGCGGAGGCGATTCATCCGGGCTACGGGTTCCTGTCCGAGAACGCCGGCTTCGCCGAGGCCTGTGCGGCCGCGGGCGTGGTGTTCATCGGCCCGCCGGCCTCCGCCATTCGTGCGATGGGCGGCAAGTCCGAGGCGAAGGCGTTGATGGCGGAGGCCGGGGTGCCGCTGGTGCCCGGCTATCACGGGGCGGATCAGGACCCCGCGCTGCTGGCGGCCGAGGCGGGGCGGATCGGCTATCCCGTGCTGATCAAGGCCTCGGCCGGCGGTGGCGGCAAGGGGATGCGGGTGGTGGATCGGCCAGAGGATTTCGCCGCCGCTTTGGCCGGCGCCCAGCGCGAGGCGGCCTCCTCCTTCGGGGATGACCGGGTGCTGATCGAGCGCTACCTCACCCGGCCGCGCCATATCGAGATCCAGGTCTTCGCAGATACGCTGGGGAATGCGGTGCATCTCTTCGAGCGCGACTGCTCGGTGCAGCGCCGCCACCAGAAAATCATCGAGGAGGCCCCTGCCCCCTTCATGGCCCCGGCCATGCGGGAGGCCATGGGCGCGGCGGCGGTGGCGGCGGCGCGGGCCGTGGGATACGTCGGCGCGGGGACGGTGGAGTTCATCGTCGAGGGCGCGGGGTTCCATTTCATGGAAATGAACACCCGCCTACAGGTGGAGCATCCCGTCACCGAGGCGATCACTTGCGTCGATCTGGTGGAGTGGCAACTTCGCGTTGCCGCCGGGGAGCCTTTGCCACTGCGCCAGGAAGATCTGGCGATTGGCGGGCATGCGATCGAAGTAAGGCTCTATGCCGAAGACCCCGCCCGCAACTTCCTCCCCTCGGTCGGGCGGCTGGCGTATCTCGCTTTGCCGACGGCGGCGCGGGTAGATGCGGGAGTGCGGACCGGAGATACGATCACGCCGGACTATGACCCGATGATCGCCAAGATCATCGTGCATGGCGCCGACCGCGCCACCGCTTTGGCCCGGCTGCGCGCGGCGCTGGCCGACAGCGCCGTCGTGGGGGTGCAGACCAACCTCGCGCTGCTCGCCGCCATCGCGGCCGACGCGGACTTCGCGGCCGGGGATTTCGACACCGGCTTCATCGCCCGCCACCCCGATCTGCTGGCGCTCGACACCACGCCGCCTGCCGCCGCCATCGCCGCCGCCGCGCTGCACGTGCTGGCGCAGCACGCCGCGACACCCGATGCCGAGCCGCATTCGCCGTGGAGCGCCACCGATGCCTGGCGGATGAACCTGCCGGGCGCGGTCGAACTGCATCTCCTCTGCGGCGAGGAAACCATCTTGGTGCGCGCCACCGCCGCAGGCGAGGACTGGCAGCTTGCATGGGGGGGCGAGCGCCATCTCGGCCGCCTCACCGGCGGCCTACTGCGGCTGGATGACACGACCCTCCCCGTCACCATCGTGCCGGGTGAGGCCCTCACCGTGCTGGTCTCCGGCCGCACGGTCCCCATCACGCCGCTCGACCCGCTGGCACCGCCGCGCGCCGCGCCGCCCGGGGCGGATCACGTGCTGGCGCCGATCCCCGGGCGGATCACCTCCGTGCTGGTGCAGCCCGGTGACGTCGTCGCGCGCGGGCAGACGCTGATCGTGCTGGAGGCGATGAAAATGGAGATGTCCCTCACATCAGCCATGGACGGCACGATCGCCGCCGTGCGCTGCTCAGTGGGCGACATGGTGCAGGAAGGGGCGGATCTCGTGGATTTCGCGAGCGCCGATGCCGGCTGATCCGGCCCTGGCCAATCCGCCGATCCACCCCTATCTCTAGTCGGCCAAACCGGGAGCCGGGTTCATGAAGCATTCCGCCGTCACGCTCGAGGACAAGTACCAGGTCGACAGCGACCGGTTCTACCTCACCGGCACCCAGGCTTTGGTTCGCCTGCCCATGCTGCAACGCAAGCTCGATCTCGCGGCTGGGCTCAACACCGCGGGCTTCGTCTCCGGCTATCGCGGCTCGCCGCTGGGCCAGATCGACATCCAGATGTGGAACGCCAAGAAGCATCTGGACGAGCACCACATTCGGTTCTGGGCGGCGGTGAACGAGGAAATCGCGGCGACCGCGATCTGGGGCACCCAGCAGATCCCGCTGCTGCCGCAGGCGCGCTATGATGGGGTGTTCGCCTATTGGTATGGCAAGGGGCCGGGGGTGGACCGCGCGGGCGATGCCTTCCGCCACGCCAACTACGCCGGCACCACCCGCACCGGCGGCGTGCTCGCCATGGCCGGGGACGATCACGGCTGCAAATCCTCCACCGTGCCGCATCAGTCCGAGCCCGCGCTGATCGCCGGTTCCATGCCGATCCTGGTGCCCGCCGATATCCGGGACCTGCTGGAGCTTGGCCTGCATGGCTGGGCGATGTCCCGCTGGTCGGGCCGCTGGGTCGGCTTCAAGACCGTCGGCGATGTGATGGACAGCTCCGCCTCGGTCGCGTTCGATCTGGCAGAATTCCGCATCCGCCACCCCGAGGGGCCGCACCCCGATGCCGGGTATCGGCTGCCCGATGCGCCGCTCGACCAGGAGGCCCGCACCGTCAATATCGGCCTGCCCGCCGCCCAGGCCTATGCGCGGGTGAACGGGCTCGACCGTATCGTGCTGCCGGCGCCGGGCGCGCAGATCGGCATCATCACGTCCGGCAAATCCTATCTCGACACCCGCCAGGCGCTCTCCGAGCTCGGGCTTGGCGAGGGCGTGCGGGTGCTGAAGCTGGCGCTGGTGTGGCCGATTGAGCCCAGCATCATCAAGCGCTTCGCCGAGGGGTTGAGCGAGATCATCGTCGTCGAGGAAAAGGCGCCGATCATCGAGCCGCAGGTGCGCGACATCCTCTATGACAGCGCCGTGCGCCCGCGCGTGCTGGGCAAGCGGGATGAGCGGGGGGTGCCGTTCCTCAAAGCCAATGGCGAATTCTCCTCGGCCGAACTGGCGTTGGCGCTCGCCGGCCGCATCGCGCCTTTTGTCGAGAGCGAGGAAATGCAGGCCCGCGCCCGCTTCCTGCGCGAGCAGGCGCGCAGCCTGGAGCAGATGCAGCCGGCCGCCGCGCGCCGCCCCTATTTCTGTTCGGGCTGCCCGCACAACACCTCCACCAAGGTGATCGACGGCAGCCGCGCACTGGCGGGCATCGGCTGCCACACCCTCGCGCTGTGGATGGACCGCAGCACCGACACGCTGAGCCAGATGGGCGGCGAGGGCATGCAGTGGATCGGCCAGGCGCCGTTCACCGAGGAAAAGCATGTCTTCACCAATCTCGGTGACGGCACGTACTTCCACTCCGGCTACATGGCGATCCGCGGCGCGGTGGCCTCCGGCGTCAACATCACCTTCAAGGTGCTCTACAACGACGCGGTGGCGATGACCGGCGGGCAGCCCGTCGATGGGCAACTCACCGTGCCGCAGATTACCCGCCAGGTGACGGCCGAGGGCGCCAAGCGCGTCGTCATCGTCACCGATGAGCCGGAGAAATACGACGAGGTCACCGATCTCGCGCCGGGCGTGACGGTGCATCACCGCCGCCAGATGCAGGAGATCGAGCGCGAACTGCGCGACACCGAGGGCTGCACGGTGCTGATCTACGATCAGACCTGCGCCTCCGAGAAGCGTCGCCGGCGCAAGCGCGGCACTTTCCCCGACCCCAATAAGCGCGCCTTCATCAATGCCGCGGTCTGCGAGGCCTGCGGGGATTGCTCCAAGGCGTCGAACTGCCTCTCGGTGCAGCCGGTGGAAACCGAGTTCGGCACCAAGCGGCGGATCGACCAGTCGAGCTGCAACAAGGATTTCTCCTGCGTCGAGGGGTTCTGCCCGAGTTTTGTCACCGTGCATGGCGGCAAGCTGCGCAAGCGCGCCCGCGCCACGGCGAGCGACTTCGCGGTGCCGGAGCCCGTGGTCCCCGGGCTCGACACCCCCTATGACATCCTGGTGACCGGCATTGGCGGCACCGGGATCGTCACCATCGGCGCGCTGCTCGGCATGGCCGCCCATCTCGACGGCAACCATGTCACCGTGCTCGACCAGATGGGCATGGCTCAGAAGGGCGGCAGCGTTTACAGCCACATCCGCCTCGCGGCCGAGGAGGCCGAGCTGCACGGGCTGCGCGTCGGCCGTGGCGAGGCCGATCTGCTGCTGGCCTGCGACATGGTGGTGGCCGGCGCCAAAGACACCCTGGCGGCCCTGCGGAAGGGCGTCTCCCACGTGGTGCTCAACACCCAGGAAGTCCCGACCGGGGATTTCGTGATGAACACCAACACCCGTCTGCCCGCCGGCCAGCTGCGCCGCAGCATCGCCGAGGCGACCGGGGCCGAGGCGGTGGACCAGTTCGACGCCACGGCGCTCGCCACCGCTTTGCTCGGCGACAGCATCGCCACCAACCCTTTCCTGCTCGGCTATGCCTGGCAGAAGGGCCGCATCCCGCTGACCGGCGAGAGCCTGCTGCGGGCGATCGAACTGAACGGCACTGCGGTGGAGGCCAACAAGCAGGCGTTCCAGTGGGGCCGTTGCGCCGCACATGACTTGAAGCGCGTGACCGAGGCGGCCGGCATCGTGTTTGCCGCGCCGGTGGAAAAGACGCTCGATGACGTCATCGCCGCCCGCGAGGCGCTGCTGACGGAGTATCAGAACCGCCGCCTCGCCCGCCGCTACCGCAAACTGGTCGACCGGGTGCGTGAGGCCGAGGGGCGGATGTTCTCGGGCGGCACGGCGCTCACCGAGGCGGTGGCGCGCAACTACGCCAAGCTGCTGGCCTACAAGGACGAGTACGAGGTCGCCCGCCTCTACACCGCGCCGGCGTTCCAGGCGGCGCTGGACGCGCAGTTCGAGAACCCCGAGAAACTCGAATTCCACCTCGCGCCGCCCATCCTCGCCAAGCGTGACAAGACCACCGGGCATATGATCAAGCAGAGCTACGGGCCGCGCATGATGACCGGCTTCAAGCTGCTGGCCGGCCTGCGTTTCCTGCGCGGCACGGCGCTTGACCCCTTCGGCCGCACCGAGGAGCGGCAGGCGGAGCGGCGGCTGATCGGCGATTACGAGGCGGAGGTGGAGGGGCTGCTGGCCGCGCTCTCACCGGCGACGCTGGCCACCGCGGTGGCGATCGCATCGATCCCCGACAAAATCCGCGGCTTCGGCCATGTGAAGGAGAAGGCGATGCGCGAGGCCGAGGCCGAGCGGGAGCGGCTGCGGGCCAAGCTCGCGCCGCCCACGGCGATGGCGGCGGAGTAACCTACCGCCCCGGCAGCACCTCCCACGCGAAGGCCGCATCCCCCCGGTCCATCCGGCCGCGCACTTCGAGGCGGAGGAAGCGGTCGTGCACGGCGAGCAGCCCTTCGAGGAGCCCGTTCCAGCCCTCGAAGACGCTATCGGGCACATCGGCGACGCCGCGCATCAGCCGCCAGCTGGTCTGGCTGACGCGCGTGCCGTCCACCTCACAGGCGTCGTCCTGCGCGGTGGCGAGGCGGGCCATGAGTGCGGCAAAGCCCTCGGCGCCCGGCGCGACGGCGCCGAGCGTGGTGGCGATGTCGTCGTAGAACTGCATGCCGATCAGCCGCCCGGCGGCGCGGCCGAGACGCCCCGCCTCCTCCGGCCCGAAGAGCTGCGCCAGCACCGGGAGGCCGGTGCGGATATAGTCCATCGCGTAGGTGCGATGCGCCTTGGCGAGGCGCGAAGGCGTCCAGAGCGCGGTATCGAGTTTTGGCGCGGCTTCAGGATCGAAGCGGGGCGCGGTTTCGCCGGGGCTGAAGCGCAGCCGCTCCTCGGGCGCGAGGTCACGGTCATACTCCAGGAAATAGCCGGTGAGGCCGGGCTGGCCGTCGGTGGTCTGCGAGGTGCAGACGAAGCCAAGGCGGGGATTGCCGAGGCTCACCCCGTTCTGCGCGTACCAGCCGCGCAGCACGCCGCGGCTGACCTCGGTGGGGATGCCGCAAATCGCCGCACCATCGTAGATCCAGCGCGGCGGGGTGAAATGCACCCAGGCCTTGCCGTCATGCTCGCGCATGAACTCCACTTTCACGCCGCCGATGCGGTTGGCGAGGTAGTGGTAGCCGGCCGCCTTCACCGCATCGGGCTCGCCGGAGAGGCCGAGCTTGTCGACGCCGGCGAGGAATTTCTCGTGGTGCTGGGCGCGAAACAGGCGGAAGGCGAACTCCCCGGCATCGGCCGCGCTGCGGCGCGTTACCACCGTCAGCAGCAGGCCGGTGAAGAAGCGGTGATACAGCGTCGCCACCGCGCGCCAGCCGGGCAGATCGGGGTTCATCAGCACATCTCCAGACACAGAAAAACCCGCCATGCACAGGGCATGGCGGGTTTGCACGCATTGCTGCGGTAGCGATCAGCGCGAGTAGAACTCGACCACCAGGTTCGGTTCCATCTGCACGGGGTATGGCACGTCGGTCAGCTTCGGGGCGCGCGCGAAGCGGCCCTTCATGGCGCGGTGATCGACTTCGAGATACTCCGGCACGTCACGCTCGGCGCTCTGCGAGGCATCGAGCACCACGGCGAGCTGCTTGGAGCGCTCCTTGACCTCGATGATGTCGTTGTCGCGCACCTGGTAGGACGGGATGTTGACGCGCTTGCCGTTGACCAGGATGTGGCCGTGGTTGACGAACTGGCGCGAGGCGAAGGGGGTGATCGCGAACTTCATGCGGTAGATCACCGCATCCAGCCGGCGCTCGAGCAGCTCGATCAGGTTCTCCGAGGTGTCGCCCTTGCGGCGCACGGCCTCGTCATAATACTTGCGGAACGCCTTCTCGCTGATGTTGCCGTAGTAGCCCTTGAGCTTCTGCTTGGCCATCAACTGGATGCCGAAGTCGGTCGGCTTCTGCTTGCGGCGCTGGCCATGCTGGCCGGGGCCGTAGTCGCGCTTGGCGATCGGGGACTTCGGGCGGCCCCAGAGGTTTACGCCGAGGCGGCGATTGATTTTGTACTTGCTTTCAGCGCGCTTGGTCATGCGCGGTATCCTTCTTCGTCGTGCGCCACCGCCCGCGGTTCACCGCGTGGCTGGAAGACGCTTGTTGCACCGGTAGTCCCGATGCCGCCGCCCCTGAGGCAAACAGCAAAAGGCGGGCGCAGGCCCCGAAGGCCCGTCCACGTTCCCGGCAATCCCGGCCGTATAGGCATCGGCTTGGGGGTTGTCAAACCAGCGGGCAGGTTCTAGCCAGCAAAACCATGATCAAGCGCAGCGACATCCTTATGCTCGGGCTCTCCGCCGGTGTCACCGGCGGGCTGGTGGGCGGCATGATGCTTGGCATCGGCATGAACCTCATCATCGCCGGCGCCAATCTCGGCTGGCTGCTGCTGCTGCCCGCCGCGCCGGCAAGCGGAATGGCCGGCTGGGTGTTGGCGCGGCGTTTAGCGAAGCAGGTGGACGAGGCGTAGCCGCCCATCGCGCCGCGCTTATGGGCACCATTACAGGGAGTCCCGCTATGCATGAAGCCAAACATAGTCTCGCCACCCGCCTTGCCTGGGGGCTGACCGCAGCCGCGCTAATCGCCGCGCCCTCCTTCGCCCAACCGGCCGGAACGCTCGGGCCACGGCCGTGGAAGGCCACGCCCACCCCCTCCGGCGCGATCGACGTCCGCGCCCACGGCGCTGCCTGCGATGGCACGAAGGACGATGCGCCGGCGATCGCTGCGGCGCTGAAGGTGGCCGCGGGCAAGCCGGGCGCGGAGGTGCTGTTTCCGCCCACCGCTAAACCCTGCATGCTGAAGAGCGCCATCAGTCTCCCCGAGGGCGTAACATTGCGGGCAGAGCCGGGAAGCGTGACGCTGAAGGCCACAGCGGACAACGTATCGCGGCCTGTGCTGCTGTCGGTCGCCAGCCATACGCGCTTGATCGGCCTCTCCCTTGATGGCGGCGGCGCCGGCATGGCCAACACCAACCCGGTCGTCATCGGTTACAAGGTGAGCGACCTGATGTTCGATCATGTCGCGGTACGACACAGCCGGGGGATCGGGGTGATCTTCTCGTCCTCGATCAGCGGCGTGATCATCCGTGACAGCATCTTCGAGGACCTCGGGAACCACTGGAAGACGACTCACGCGGCGAAGGACCGCATTCAGGGCGTGGTGTTCTGCTGCGGCGAAGGCAACCGCGACAACACGGTGGAGTTCAACCGCTTCGCCGATATCGGCCTCGATGCGCTGCAATTCTCCGACCAAAGCGGGGCGGTGGCCCGTGGCAACCTGTTCCAGCTTGAGGACGGCCAGCGGGCCTTGTTGGCGGCGCCGGATTATCCGGCCGCTCTCTACCTCGTGCGCGACAGCAACATCACCATCGCCAATAACCGGGTGGAGGGAGCGCAGGGCAATTGTGTCGACGCACCGGGTATCACCGATGCGCGCATCCTGCACAACGCGTTGACCGGCTGCGGCCAGGCCGGCATCGGCCTGTTCGTGAGCCCTGACGACGGGCATCCCCGTATCGCCAGCCATAACGTGCTGGTAGAAGGCAACGATGTCACCAACAACGTCCGTTGGCCAGCTTCGGCGCATAAAGGCGGCCTGACGCTGGCGGGCGCCACCGCGCAGGTGACGCTGCGGGGCAACCGGATAACCGATACCCAAGCGCAAAAGACGCAGAGCTTCGCAGTCTATGGCCCGCGCAACAACAGCGTGAGCGGCCTGTCGGTCGATCGGTCCAACAAACTCGATGGCAATGCGGTCGGCGTTTTCTCCGGGGTGGCGCCGCAATAGGGGCGGTCTGCCCGGTTAGGCAAACGCCAGCATCAGCACGCCCGAGCATATCAGCGCGATGGCGCCGATCTGCTGCAGGCCGAGAGGTTCGCCGAACATGAAATGGCCGATCAGGGCGACGGCGATGTAGCTGGCGGCCGTGCAGGGCAGCGCGACGGAGACGGGGATGCGGCGCAGCGCCACCATGTACATCAGCGAGGCGCCGCCGTAGAGCACGAGGCCGATGACGGAGTGGACGTGGAACAGCTGGGCGACGAAATCCGCCGCCCCGGCGCCCGATTTCAGCAGCATCTGGCCGAAAATCGCGGTGACGATGGCGGCGCCGAGGAGGGCCCAGTAGAGGGTCATGCAGCGTCCGATTCGAACTGGGTTTCGGCACTGCGGGCGATCAGCCGCACCGTGCCCTGCGGCTTGCCGTTGGCGGAGAGGAAGGTGCGGCCGACATATTCGCCGAGCACGCCGAGGATCATCGACTGAACGCCGGCGACGAGCAGCACCACCGTCATCGTCGAGGCCCAGCCGGAGGGGGTGCGGGTGCTGAACAGGGCCTCGATGATGGTCAGCACCGCGCCGATGGAGCCCAGTACCGCCATCCCCGCGCCGGCCATCATTGCCATGCGCAGCGGCGCCAAGGAAAAGGAGGTGGCGAGGTTCAGCCACAGCCGGATCAGCCGCCGCAGCGTGTAGTTGGAGCGCCCCTCGGCGCGGGGGAGATGGCGCACCTCGATGCTGTCGATCTTCTGGGTGATCTGCATCACCAGCCCGTCGATATAGGGGTATGGGCCGCGATAGCGGGTGACATTGCGCACCACGGCGGCGGACATGCAGCGGAAGGAGGAGAGATAGAGGCCCTTCGGCTTGTCGAGCAGCCAATCCGCGACCTTGTTGGCGAAGCGACTGCCGAGGTTGCGCCACGCCGCATGCTTCTTCTCGGCATAGCGAGTGTAGACGACATCCCAGCCGCCGAGGCGGGCATGATCGTAGAGGCGGGTGACCTCCTCGGGCGGATTCTGCAGATCATCGTCCATGGTGATGACGTACCGGCCGCGGACGTGGCGCAGCCCGGTCATCACGGCGTTATGCTCGCCGTAATTGCGCATATGCTCGATGTAGACGACGGGGATCGGCGCGGTGCGGACGATCTCGCGGCAGATTTCGGCGGAGTTGTCGGGGCTGCCGTCATTCACCAGCACCACCTCCATGCCGCCCTCCGGGCGGAGCGCGGCCAGTGCGGTGACGAGGGCGCCGACGGTGGCGGCGCCGCGATAGACGGGGACGACGATGGACAGCCCGAGCGTGGGGGCGGGCTGGGCGGCGGCGAGCGACATATCGGCATCCTCAGTCATGGTGCGTCCGGCCTGATCCCCGTGACCAGCAGCGAGCCGCCGAAGGGCAGCGCGGGCAGGCAGCGTTCAAGCGCGGTGATGCCATGCAATGTGGCGTCGAGCCATGGCGAAAACGCGGTGACGTCGGACGCAGCGTCGCCATGATTGGCGAGGAGTTTGCGCTGGAGGAGCATGAGGGGGAACAAAAGGCTGTTCCAGTAGCGGGTGCGGATGGCAGTGAAGCCGGCCGCGACCAGCAGCGCCCGCGCCGTGCCGGCGGTGAAGCGGCGGGCGTTGTGGACGCGGCGGTCATGCGCGGAGAGCAGCCATTGGTAGGAGGGCAGGTTCAGCACCAGGCGCCCGCCGGGCCGCAGCACACGGTGGAACTCGGCCAGTGCAACCGTGGGGTCCACCGCGGCGTGGCACAGCACGTCGGCGCTCACCACGGCGGCGAAGGCGGCATCGGCATAGGGCATGGCGTTCACGCTGCCCCGGGTGATCAGCGCACCAGATTTTTGCGCGGCTAGCGGGGCGGCGAGGTCTGAGTATTCGAGCCCGTGCCTCTCCGCCCCGGGCAGACGGGCCAACAGGCCGCCAGTGCCGCAGCCGGCATCGAGCAGGGGGCCGCTGATATCGGCGAGCAGCGCGACGAGGCGGGCGTGGAGCGCGCGATACCACCACATCCGCCCCTCGGCGGCGTCCATCAACGCGTATTCGGCGGCTTCCATGCCTGGGGCTTGCGCCCCTCAGCCCCGCGCCAGCGTGGAGTCCCGCACGCCCTGGGCGACCTGCTTGATGCGGTCATTGGCTTCGCGACGGCGGGCGATCTCCTCTTCGGAGAGGGCGGCGAGGTTGAGGTAGTGGATGTGCCACTCCGGCGAGACGTTCCATTTCAGCGGGTTCTGCACGGTGGTGCGTGGGCCCGGCGCGGATTCCAGCACCTTCAGCGCCATCTCCAGCGTGGCGTTCTGCGAGGCGACGTCATAGGGCCGGCCGGCGGCGTTGCCGAGCGGGAAGTCGCTGAACAGGAAGCGCGGCACGCCGCATTGCTCGACAATGTCCTTCGCCGCGCCCATCACCACGGTGGGGATGCCATTCGCTTCAAGGTGCCGGGCCATCAGGCTCATCGACTGGTGGCAGACCGGGCAGTTGGCGACGAGGATCGCGACATCCGCGCCATCGGCCCGCACGCGGGCCAGCACCTCCGGCGCATCCACCTCCATGGTGTGGCGCTGGCTGCGGTTGGTGGGCACGCCGTGGAAGTGCTGCGTGAGGACGCCGATGCGCCCGGCGGCCACGGCGCGGCGCAGGGCCGGCAGGGGGAACCAGCAATTGCTGTCATCGCTCAGATGCAGGCGATCGACGCCAACATGGGAGACGCGGAGATCGTGGTCCACCGCCGTATCGCCGGAATAGACGTCATAGAACTTCGCGGCCGCGTTGTAGGCGGAGCGGGAATCCTGCGGCCCCTTGTCGGGCTGGTAGCGCGCGGCGGTGGTGAGCAGCGCGACCTTGCACTCGGCCAGCGGCTTGGCGAGCGGGGTGAAGGGCACCTCGGCGAATTGGGCGTAGCGATAGGGGTTGCCGTAGCCGAGGGCGAGATACCAGGCGCGGGTGCGGTCGATATAGCGGATCGGCATGTCGTATTCCGGGGCGAAACCGAAATCATCCTTGATCGGGCTGTCCATCGTCGCTGCCTCGCGGTGAAATTCCGCTCTGGTCTACTCTTTCGCCGCCCCGGTTTTCAATTGGCACGCGGTGGGGTGACGCTGGGGCATGCCGGGCATTCGCTATTTGCACCGGCGCGAACACGCGGCGGTCACAATGCGGCGTGCATGATCGGGGGCGACCGATTGCTGGAAATCCGATGTCCGCCACCATTGCCCTGCCCGCCCGACGCCTGCTGCGCGATTCCGGTGCCGATACCATTCGCGGCATCGTGCTGATCACCATCTGCTACCTGCTGATGGCGATCAGCGACGCGACGGTGAAATACGCCCTGCCGATGACCGGGCTGACCGCGGCGATCCTGTTTCGCGGCGTGTTCGGCGCCAGCACGGTGCTGGCGATCACCGCGCGGGATGGCCGTAGCGGGCTCGCGAAGCTGCGCCCGGTGCGCACGGGGCTGGTGGTGTTCCGCAGCCTGTTGCAGGCGGTGGTGGGGATCACCTGGTTCGCCGCCTGGGAATCGATGGCGCTGGCGGACAGCTACGCGGTGGGGTTCACCACCCCGCTGATCGCCACCGTGGCCGCGGTGGTGATCCTTGGCGAGCGGCTGGATTGGCCGCGTGCGCTTGGCACGCTGGCGGGGTTCGCCGGCGTGATCATCATGCTGCGGCCGGATGGCAATTTGTGGAACCCGGCGATGCCGATGCTGCTGACCGGCGTGGTGGCCTCGGCCTTCGCGCGGCTGCTGACGCGCACGCTCTCCACCACGGAAACGCCGGAATGCCTGGCGTTTTCGCTGCTGCTGATGCATTTGCCGGTGGCGGCGGGGATGCTGTGGTTCATCCCGATGCACGCGATGCCGGTCATCGCCGTGGTGGCGTTGGCGGCGCTCGGCCTGCTGTCGGGCGTGTCGCAGATGATGAATGCGCGGGCCTATGCGCTGGCGCCGGTCTCGGCACTCGGGCCGTTCGACTATTCCTCGATGCTGTGGGCGGTGGGCCTGGGCTGGCTCTGCTTCGGGGAAACCCCCAATATGGCGGCGATGCAGGGGGCGGTGGTGATCGCGCTCGCGGGGCTCTATTCCCTGCATTCCGAACAACGCCGGCGCGGCCGGGAGAAGGGGGCGACATGAATTTCTACACGGAAGAGGAACCCAACCGCGGCGCCGTGCTGCCGGTCGCCCCCGGCATTACCCGCATCGTCGCCCCCAACCCCGGCGGCTTCACCTATTGGGGCACCAACACCTACCTGATCGACGGCGCCGACGGGTTCACCGTGCTGGACCCCGGGCCGGCCAGCCAGGCGCATACGGACGCGATCCTTGCGGCGACCGGCGGGCGGGTGGCGCGCATCCTGATCAGCCACACCCATAACGACCACATCGACGGCCTGCCCGCCCTCAAGACCGCGACCGGGGCGCCGACCTACGGCTATCACAGCTCGGCCACGCCCGATTTCACGCCCGATCATGGGCTTGCTGACGGGGACGAGGTGGCCGGCTGGACCGCGCTCTACACGCCCGGCCACGCCTCCGACCATCTCTGCTTCGCCCGCGGCGGCCTGGTGTTCAGCGCCGACCACATCATGGGCTGGTCCACCTCGGTGGTCTCGCCACCGCAGGGGAACATGACGCAGTATTTCGCCTCGCTCCGCCGCATGCTCGGCCGGGCGGATACGCAGTACTTCCCCGGCCATGGGCCGACGGTAACGGACCCCGCGGCCTACGGGACGTTCCTGCTCAACCACCGCCTCGCGCGGGAAGCCGCCATTGCAAAGACGCTTCAGGCCGGGCCGAAGGCGCCGATGGAGATCGTGCTGGCGCTGTATACGGACCTCAAGCCGGCCCTGCGCCCGGCGGCGGAACGCTCGGTGACGG
>CAIPLM010000321.1 GCA_903865895.1 uncultured Rhodospirillales bacterium
ATCTCATCGATCACTGCTGCGATGCATGGAACAAACTCGAAGCCCAACCGTGGCGCATCATGTCCATCGGACTGCGCGATTGGGCGCATGGGTTCTGATCAGTGAGCATTGGTATAAACTGTCCGAAGGCGTCATCGGAGAGGCCCATGAGCCGCTTCAACTGATTTAGTCGGGGCGAATTACGAAAATCTGGAAGACGCATTATCGATCCACCTGCAATATGTCAGCAATTCTTCGTTCTGCATTCGTGCGAACTCGGAATTCGACCCGCTGGGATGCTGCGACGTTCTCACCACCATCAGCGTTCAGTCGCAGTCGAGAAGAAGACAAACCGTTTGCAGTGAGTCGCGCCACAAGCCATGGCTTTTGGTTGCCGACAGATGGCAAGCCCAGCACATACTGCAACGTGCTTCTTGTTCGGCTCTGTGAGAGCTCCATGTTCCGGATGTAGGCTTCATCACCGACGACAGAGCTTGACCACACCGACGACGTATGACCTTCTATTCTTACTTCCTCAATATTCTCTTTGTATACATCCGAAGAAATAATTCTAACATATCGCGGGAAAAAATCTGTCAAAATGATCTTGAACTGCGGCTTGATGTCGAATTTTCCAATATCGAATAGAATCTCAGGTTCTTCAAAACGAATTGTCAAATCTTCATCTAAACTCGCCCCCCACTTTCGGAGATCAGATCGAAATTCTGACCTCAAATCATTATACAAACGACGCCTAATATCTTGATAGGCATCGGCCAAACGCCGCATTTTATCTTCTTTTTGTTCAGCCGATTCGCGATTCTTCTCCGCAATCTGCTTCTGCTGCGCAAGAACGCTCTTCTCTCGCTCCACCTGAACCATAAAGACGATTGCCACCAGCATGAACACCAGCATCAGGCCGGTCATGAGGTCAGCAAGCGGGATCCAGTGCTCTTCCGTCGCAGTCCCTTTTCGCTGAGAGAGCAGCGACTTCAACACCCCGCGACTCATTGGAGACCCCGCGACATCTCCACGACCTGCTTAAGGCTTCTGGTCAACGGCTCATAATCGCGCACAAATTGCTGCGACAGGGCAGTCAACTGTCCAGCAAGGCCTTCAAGTGAACGGTTCAACTCGGAAGCCAGTGCCATATCGAGGGCGACAAATTGATCGCGCGTCTTTTGCAAAAGATCGTTTAGATGGCGGTTAAATTCGGCATTGGCTGCTGCCGTATCGGCTTTGCTCCTTTCAAGCGCACTCGTGAAAATTTTTGTATTCTCTTCGACGCGCACCGCACTCTGATTCGCGCTGGCGATCAGCGTCCGCGAAAGCTCCTCGGTCAATCCCGTTACCGCTCGCATGGCGCTATCAACCGACTGCCGCAAACTCTTGGTGGTCTCCTCAATCGAGGATCGGAGGAGCGCTTCGTTCTGCTGGGTGGCGGCCGCCATTTGGGTGGCCATTTCGACCACCTTTTGCTCCACTTGCGGCAGGCTCCCTGATGCAGAGGTGAGCAATTGCCCCAGCCCCTCCGCGACGGTTCGAAGCCGCTCTTCACCCATCGTTAGCGCGCTCAAGAGTTGTCCAAGCCGCTCTGCGGTATCGGCAAAGCCATGCGCACGCTCGACCAGTGCCCCAAAGTCCTCGGCTGTTTTGGAGAAATGCCCCATGAGAATCTTTAATTGGTCGAAGGTGCTCTCGACCGTCGCCTTATAACCGTCCTGCCAATCAACGAGCAGCCGAACGGCGCTGTTCAACTCTCGGAAATTCTCGCCAAATTGCTCAGAAATCTTCTGATTGAAATCCCTGATGACGTCACGAAGTGCTTCGATCAGCGCGCCTGTGCCCATCTCAGCAAGCCGTCGCAGCGACTCCTCCTGCGACTGGACCAATTTGGATAGCCGGTCATTCATATCGAGGCGCAAGAGTCGAATTTGACCGATCAGCGATCCCTCTTCGTCTCCGATGAGGCCCTTCCTGATGTCGGCCAATGGTGCCAGTCGCTCATTTGCATCCTGTCGAGCGAGTTTGAGTTGAGAAACCATTGTGTCGCCGCTCGGACCGTTGATCGCCGCCTGAACCGCTGCAAGCTGCTTCAAGATGTCCGCGCCAGATACATCGTCCCTCCCCGAATCCGTAGACTTGTCTTTCGGGGGAGCCAACAACTCTCGCATTTTCAAAGATAGTGCGGCACCCACTCCGCAAACAGATGCCCAAAACGCCGTCTTTAAACCGGAAAGAAGCTCGGGAATGCTCGCTTGGACGTTCAAAGTATCGAAATTTGACAGGCCACGGGCGACGCCAAAAAAGGTCGCAAATATTCCAAACGTCGTGAGAATTGTCGGCCCCAATCCAACAACCCGCACGGTATACCTGGAATGAAAAAGCAGAGCAAGGATACCGATGATTCCGATGAAGATTTGCGTATCCTGGGGAAGATGCTGAAATTGCTGGATCATTCCTGAAATCCCCGTTCCCAAAAAAGCATCCTATGCATCCCAATCCGTCCTACCTCAAGACGTTAGATCATAACGGTTTTGGCGCACAATGGCGCGCGCCAGGTCCACCCGCAAGCGCGGGTGGAGAGGGTGTCGTCATCGCCGGTCCGGAGTTATGGGGTAGATCCAGGGGATTCCCCCACCGCCGCCACCACCCGCCCCATCGTATACGCATCCACCAACACCCCATCTCGCAGCGCATAGGCCCGATGCGTCCCCTCCACCACAAAGCCAAAGCGCCGATACAGCGCCAGCGCCGGCACGTTGTCCGTATAAACGGTGAGTTCCAGGCGCCGCAGGCCGAGCCACCGGTCAGCCACCGTCACGGCCTCGTCCATCAGCCGCGTGCCGATGCCGCGGCCCGTCCAGCCGTCATGCACGCCCATGCCGATATCGCCCACATGGGCGCGGCGGCCCCCTTGGCGGTGCAGGCCGATCTGCCCGACGATCTGGCCGCCCACGCAGGCCACCAGGGAATGCCCGTCGAACGGCGCTTCCAGCCGGGCGCGCACCATCTCGGGGGTCACGAAGGGGGGCCGCAGCGTGCCCCAGCGGAAGCCGGGGAGGCAGTGCATCGCGGCGATGGCCTCGGCGTCCGCCGGGCGGGCGGCGCGGATGTCGATGTCGGGCGGCGGTTCGGTCATGGTGTCGTCCTTTTCTGAGGCGGACGACGGGGTTTGCGCGCCCGCCATCCGATGGCGGGGCGAGGGAGAGGTTCGGCTAGAACTCAGCCGTCACGACGCCACGCCCGGCCCAGCCAGGTGGTAAGCATCGTGTGGAGGGCGATGTGCGTGCGCATGGCGGCACTCCACCAAGCCCAGCGCCGCCTGTAAAGCGGCTTCGCGGTTTGTCAGCCCGGCCATGCTTCTCTAGCATCGCTCGCGCACAGGGGAGCCTCAACATCATGGCCACGCAGTTTGAGATTGATGGGATGCGGATCGATCGGATTATCGAGGGGGAATACCCCTTCATGGCCGCGAGCGATTTCCTGCCGGGGCTGACGCCGGAGTTGCTGGCGGAGAACCGGGCGTGGATGCAGGGCTGTGGCAGCCTGGATGCGCAGGATTTTCTGGTGCTGTGCATCCAGTCCTACGTGATCCGCACGCCGCACCATAACATCATGGTGGATACTTGCGTCGGCAACGGGAAGCACCGGCCGACGCGGCCGATCTGGCATGAGAAGACGGATGACCACTACATGCGGGCGCTGGCGGCGGCGGGGCTCACGGTGGAGGATATCGATTTCGTGATGTGCACGCATCTGCATGTCGATCACGTCGGCTGGAACACCAGGCTGCTGGACGGGCGGTGGGTGCCGACATTTCCCAACGCGAAGTATCTCTTCGCAGAGAAGGAGTTCAATTACTGGAACGCCGAGCACGCCAAGGCGCCGGTGTTTCCGTTCCAGGATTCGGTGCTGCCGATCGTCGAAGCGAACCGGCATCGGCTGGTGAGCAGCGCCCTGGAGTTCGACGACCATATCCGCCTGCTGCCGACGCCCGGGCATACGCCGGACCATTTCGCGGTGGCGATCGGCAAAGGGCGGGATGCCGCGGTGATCACCGGCGATCTCATCCATACGCCGGTGCAGGCGCGCTACACGGAGCTGTCGATGCGCGCCGATGTGGACCCGCTGCAGTCGGCGGCGACGCGGCGGGCGTTTCTGGAGCGGTATTGCGACACGGACACGCAGTGCTGCACGGCACATTTCCCCTCGCCCTCGCGGGTGATGGTGAAGCGCTGGGGCGAAGGGTTCCGCTGCGAGGCGGTTGGCTAGGGTTACTCGTCGGGCGCGGGCAGCATGGAGTTCAGCATGCCGCCCGCCTCGGCGGCGGGGCGTTGCGGCGGGAGAACGGGGCGGCCGGAAATGGCGTGGGTGAGACCGGGAAAGGCGAGCACGAGGGCGAGCACGGCGGCCTGGGCGAGGAGGTAGGGGGCGAGGCTGCGTGAGAGGGCGGTGAGCGGCACGGCATCGCGGTCGCGCCCGCGGGCGAGCAGGATGGCGTAGCCGATGGGGGGGAGCAGGAAGCTGGTTTGCAGGACCATGAGGGCGGCAACCGAGACCCACACCGCGTCTTCACTGCGCATCAGCAAGGGGGGCATCAACACGGGGACAAGGACGATGATGATCTCGAACGTGTCCAGCACCAAAGCGGAGAGGCCGAGCATCAGCAGGACCGCGGCCACGGCGATGCCGGGGGGCAGGCCCGCGATGAGTCTGCCCAGCAACTGGTCGGTGCCGAAGGCGCGGAGCACGAGGGAGAAGGTGGTAGCGCCGACGAAGAGGGCGAACAGCCCGCCGGTCACCGCCATGGTTTCGCGCAGCACGGCATCGAGGCGGGTGCGGTCGAGCGTGCGGGTGATGATGCCGTAGCCGAAGAGGCTGACGGCGCCGCAGGCCGCGGCCTCGACGGCGTAGAGGTAGCCGGCGGCGACGAGGGCGAGGAGCCCGGCGATGAAAAGGAACGTGATGACGGCGGTGGCGATCGCCTGGGCGTTCGGCCGCAGGGGTGCCTCCCCTGCCCGGCCCCGCATCCGCCATGCGATGGCGGCTGATGTGGCGAGGAGGAGGAGGGCGGCCGGGAGAAGCGCGCCGTGGAAGATGTCGGCGGTGTTGATGATGCGATCCATCCGCTTCGTGGCGTTCAGGGCCTCGGTATGGGCGCGCATCATGGTGTCGCCGAACAGGATCAGCACCAAAGAGGGCGGCACGATGACGCCGAAGGTGCTGGCGGTGGTGACGAGCGCCAGGCTGTCGGCCGCGCCCATGCCGGCGGCACGGAGGCGGGGGAGCACGCTTTGCATCAACGTGACCACCGCGGCGCCGACCGAGCCGTTCATCGGCCCAAGCAGGGCGCCGAGCAGCAGGCCGGCCAGCGGCGGGCCGGCGCGGCTGCGGCCGAAGGGGGCGCGAATGGCGTCGAACAGGCGTTCGGCGAGGGGCATGCGGTTCAGCGCCGCGCCCATTAGCACGTAGAGCGGGAGGGCCTGGAGGAGATCGCTCTCCAGCAGGCCGATCAGCCGATAGGGCAGCGCCGTGAGCAGGCCGGCGGGGAGGATGCCGGTGATCACACCCCATGCCGCAAAGCCAGCGGAGACGGCGATCAGCACGACGAAGGCCGGCAGCCCGGTCGCCAGGATCAGCACGCCGACCGATCCCAGCATCCAGAGCCCGGCCGATTCCATTCAGCCGCCCCGCCGCAAGGTGCGGATCGCCTGGACGGCGATGAGGGCGGCCATCAGGGCGGCGGCCAATTTCACCATGAAGTAAAGGGGGTTGCCGGTTTCCGGGAACGCCTCCAGCCCGCGCACGGATTGCGACACCACCGGCCACAGGGTGATCAGCACGAACCCGCTCCAGCCCAGCAGCACCGCGGCACCGATCCCCGCGAAGGCCCGGCGCAGGCGGCGCGGGAGGTGCCGGGCCACGCTGTCAGTGGCGAGATGCGCGCCCTCCAGCGTCGCCACCGTCACGGCGAGGGCGACGTAGAGGGCGAAGATCCATTGCGCGAGGTCATTGGCTTCGCGCGAGTAGGCGTGCACGAGGTCACGCAACGGCCATTGCAGGAACAGCAGCACGGCGATTGGGAGCGCCAGCCAGCGCCCCCATCCCAGCAGCCGGGCGAACCCGCTAGGCAAAGCGCCCGGAGCGGGGAAAGCCGTTGGGCGGCAGCTTGCCGGCCTGGGCGCGATCGCCGAGCCAGGTGCGCAGATCGGTCTCGGTGCGCGTCTTCTCGCCGAGGCGCCAGGTGAGCCCATCGGCGGCACGGAAGATCTTGAGGTCCCCGAGGCCGCCATCCTTGTATTTCTGCAGGATGACGCCCTGCCCGCGCTGCATCTCCGGCACCTGCTCCAGCGGGAAAAT
>CAIPLM010000322.1 GCA_903865895.1 uncultured Rhodospirillales bacterium
CAACTCGGTGGATGCAACCACGGAGTAGGCCCCCTCCCTCACGTCTCACCAATCCCTTAAGTGAACGGTTCCTAGGGGCTATGCCCCTAGGCGGGTCCAGGGCAGAGCCCTGGCCTTCCCTTGCCTACCCCACCGCCGCCCGGATCGCCGCGAGTTTGGCGTGGTGGAAGGCGGGATCGTGGTTGTCGACGGTGAGGGTTTGCTGGCGGGAGATGCCGTCCACTGCCGGGCCGTCCTGCACGGTGGCTTCGAGGATGGCTTGGTCGAGGGCTGGGTCGAGGCTGGCGAGGAGGCGGGTGCGCCAGTCCGGGCGCAGCACCGCGAGCGCGGCGAGGAGGGCGTAGGCGCCCCAGTTGGAGACTCCGGCGACGATGAGGTGGCGCGCGGGGGTGACGCAGGCGATCGCCTCGCCGTTGGCTATATCGGCGGCGATGAGGCTGCGCGGCAGGGCGCCCATGCCCATCTCGTTGCCCCCATCGCCGATGCCGATGGTCTCCCAGGGGCCGGCGAGGAAGAGGTCGTCGAGCGGCGCGGTATGGGCGCCGATATCGAGGCCGACGAGATTATGCGGCCGCCCGTTGATCGCCTTGCCGCAGCGCTCGATGGAAAGCGCGTGGCTCACCCCGGCGGCGCGCCAGGTAGCGATCAGCGGATCGAGCGGCGCATCGAGGGCAGCGATATCGAGCGGGGTGGCGAGCCCGGCGCCGCGCAGGGCAGCGGCGCAAGCGGGGGCGCAGGGGGCGTCGGTGGCGAGCCGCCCGGCGATGCCGACGGCGGCGAGCCCGTGCAGCAGCAGAGCGGCCCCGATCGGACCGTCGGTCTCAGCCGCCGGCGGGGTGCCGCGCGGGACGTAGAAGCCGGTGATCACGCCGACGCCGGAGGCCTCAGCCAGCGCCGTGGCAGCCCCGAGCAGGCCGCCTCGCGCGGCGGCGCACAGCTTGCCGATGTTGCGCCCGACATCGACATGGATCAGCGCCTCGATGGCGGCGACGCGGGCGGTTTGGCTCACTAAAGCGCGGCGAGGTTGCTGTTGCGCAGATCGGTGATCAGCATGCAGCCCGGGGCGTGGGTGATGCACAGCTCCGGCTTGGTCTCGGCGATCACCGCCTGGGGGGTAACACCGCAGGCCCAGAACACCGGCAGCTCGCCGGCACGGATCGGCACCGGGTCACCGTAATCGGGCGTGTCGATGTCCTTGATACCGAGATCGCCGGGCAGGCCGATATGCACCGGCGCGCCGTGGACGGAGGGAAAACGCGAGGTGATCTGCACCGCGCGGATCGCGTCCTTCGGCGTCATCGGCCGCATCGAGACCACCATCGGGCCGCGGAAGATGCCGGCCGGGGTGCAGGGGATATTGGTACGATACATCGGCACGTTGGAGCCGCAGGCGATGTGGCGCACCTCGATCCCGTCCTCGATCAGCGCCTCCTCGAAGGAGAAGGAGCAGCCGATCGGGAAGCTCACGAGATCATCGCGCCAGAGATGGGAGATGTCGGCGCATTCCTCCACCAATTCGCCGTGCCGCCATACGCGGTAGAGCGGGATATCGGTGCGGATATCGAGATCGCGCCCGATCGCGGGGATATGGGGATCGCCGGGCTCGGACACCGCCAGCACCGGGCAGGGCTTGGGGTTGGCATGGGCGAAGCGCAGGAAGTCCCCGGCGAGGGCCGCGGGGAGGATCGCGAGATTGGCCTGAACATTGCCCGGCGCGAGCCCCGAGGTCTGCCCGCGATAGGCGCCGGAGCGGATCCGCAGCCGCTCGATGAGGCCGGTACGGCTGCCAAGATCGGTGATCGCGTTCATGAACAGGCTCCTTCAGGGCGGGAGAACGAGCCTAGGATGCGGTGGGTGGCGCCGTCAAAGGGCGCCAGCAACGCCCTATCGCCTAAGACATTCCTATGCGGTGCGCAGCGTCTCCGCATGGTCTTCCTACCCGCAACAGCCGACGTTCAGGCTCCTGAAATGATGGAGCGCGTGCCGTGCTTAATGTCCTTTGTCTCACCGGCGGGCTAGCCGGATTTGCTGTCTGCTACGCTTATGTCGCGCTCTGCGGGCGGCTTTAGCGATGACGCTCGATCTCGCGCTCGGCGCGCTGGTCACCATCGGGCTCACGATCTACCTGGTCGCGGCCCTGCTGCACCCTGAACGGTTCTGAGACAGCCATGACCATCCTCGGCTGGAGCCAGATCCTCCTTTACGTGCTGTTGATCGGGCTGCTGACGCGCCCCATCGGCCGCTATCTGCATCACCTCGCCAGCGCCCCTGCCCTGCCCGGCGAGGCGGTGGTCTATCGTCTCGCCGGCGTCGATCCGGCGCGCGAGCAGGGCTGGCAGGGTTATGCGCTGGCGATGCTCACCTTCAAAGGAGCAGCGCTGGTGCTCGCCTATGGTCTGCTGCGGACGCAGACGCTGCTGCCGCTCAATCCGGCAGGGCAGGACGCGATCACCCCCGATCTCGCGCTCAACACTGCTATCAGCTTCATCACCAACACCAACTGGCAGTCCTATGGCGGGGAGACGGCGATGAGCCACTTCTCGCAGATGGCGGTGCTGACGGTGCAGAACTTCCTTTCGGCCGCCGCAGGCATTGCCATCGCCTTCGCCGTGATGCGCGGCTTCGCGCGGCGCTCAGCCGGTACTGTGGGGAATTTCTGGGTCGATCTCACCCGCCTCACCCTCTACCTGTTGCTGCCGGCCTCCGCGGTGCTGGCGCTGGTGCTGGTGTGGCAGGGCGTACCGCAGACGCTGCTTGGCGCCGTAGATGTGGCCACGCTGGAAGGCCCGGCGCAAAGCATCGCGCTCGGCCCGGTGGCGAGCCAGGAGGCGATCAAGATGCTCGGCACCAATGGTGGCGGCTTCTTCAACGCCAATTCGGCGCACCCGTTCGAGAACCCCACCGGCCTCACCAACCTGCTGCAGATGCTGGCGATTTTCTCGCTCGGCGCCGGGCTGACGCATTGTTTCGGCCGTATGGTCGGCAGTCCGCGCCAGGGCTGGGCGATTTTCGCGGCCATGGGGATGATGTTCCTGGCAGGGGTGGTGGCGCTCTACGCGTCCGAGGCGTCCGCCAACCCGCTGCTGGCGGGCATCGACTCCGGGCTGGCCGATGCCGGGAACTGGGAGGGCAAGGAGCTCCGCTTCGGCATCGCCATGAGCGCGCTGTTCGCCACCATCACCACGGCCGCCTCCTGCGGCGCGGTGAACGCCATGCATGCGAGCTTCCTGCCGCTCGGCGGCATGGTGCCGCTGGTCAACATGATGCTCGGCGAGATCATCTTCGGCGGCGTCGGCTCCGGGCTCTACGGCTTCATCCTGTTCGCCATCATCGCGGTCTTCGTCGCCGGTCTGATGGTGGGGCGCACGCCGGAGTATCTCGGCAAGAAGATCGAGGCGCGGGAGGTGAAGCTCACCATGCTCGCCGTGCTGTACCTGCCGCTGGTGATGCTCGGCTTCACCGCCATCGCCGTGCTTGCCCCGGCCGGGCTCGCCGGGCTCGATATCGGCGGGCCGCACGGGTTCAGCGAGGCGCTCTACGCCTTCGTCTCAGCGGCGGCGAACAATGGCAGCGCCTTCGCCGGGCTGTCCGCCAATACGCCGTTCTGGAACCTCATGCTGGCGGCGGCGATGCTGGTGGGGCGGTTCTTCGTCATCATCCCCGCGCTGGCCATCGCCGGTTCGCTGGCGGCCAAGAAGACGGTGCCGCCCTCCGCCGGCACCTTCCCCACCGATGGGCCGCTCTTCGTCGGCCTGGTGGTCGGCGTGATCCTCATCGTCGGCGGCCTCACCTTCTTCCCCGCCCTCGCCCTTGGCCCGATCGTCGAGCATCTCGCGATGCACGCCGGCCAGACCTTTTGAACCGGACCCATCCCATGTCCCGTCCTCGTACTGCCATGCTTGACCCCGCGATCCTGCGCCCGGCGCTGCTTCAGGCCGTCCGCAAGCTCGATCCGCGCCTGATGTGGCGCAACCCCGTGATGTTCTCCGTCGAGGTGGTCTCGACGCTGACCACCGTGCTGCTACTGCGCGATCTGCTGACCGGCGTGCCGCATCCCGGCTTCGCCATCCAGATCAACCTCTGGCTGTGGTTGACCCTGTTATTCGCCAATTTCGCCGAGGCGGTGGCCGAGGGCCGCGGCCGCGCCCAGGCCGCCAGCCTGCGCCAGGGCCGCGCCGAGACGACCGGTCGGCGGCTGCGCGATGACGACAGCACCGAGACCGTCCCGGCCTCGGTGCTGCGCCAGGGCGACGTGGTGGAGGTGGCCGCCGGCGAGATCATCCCCTCCGACGGCGAGGTGATCCAAGGCGCCGCCTCGGTGAACGAGGCCGCCATCACCGGCGAAAGCGCTCCGGTGATCCGCGAGGCTGGCGGCGATCGCTCGGCGGTGACCGGCGGCACCCAGGTGATGTCGGACGTCATTCGCGTGCGCATCACCGCCGCCGCCGGCCACACCTTCATCGACCGCATGATCGCCCTCGTCGAAGGTGCGTCGCGGCAGAAGACGCCCAATGAGATCGCGCTCAACATCCTGCTCGCCGGGCTCACTTTGATTTTCGTCATGGCGGTGGCGACCATCCCGGCCTTCGCCACCTATGCCGGCGGGTCGATGCAGATCCTGGTGCTGGTCGCCCTCTTCGTCACCCTGATCCCCACCACCATCGGCGCCCTGCTCTCGGCGATCGGCATCGCGGGGATGGACCGGCTGATCCGCTTCAACGTGCTGTCCACCTCCGGCCGCGCGGTGGAGGCAGCGGGGGACGTCGACACCCTGCTGCTCGACAAGACCGGCACCATCACGCTGGGCAACCGCCAGGCCAGCGAATTCCTGCCGCTCAGCCTGGTGAGCGAGGCGTCGCTGGCCGATGCGGCGCAGCTTGCCTCGCTCTCCGACGAAACGCCGGAGGGACGCTCCATCGTGGTGCTCGCCAAGGAGCGCTTCGGCCTGCGCGCCACCGCGAAGGATGCGGTGTTCGTGCCGTTCACCGCGCAGACCCGCATGAGCGGTGTCGATATCGGCGGTCGACGCATCCGCAAGGGCGCGGTGGATGCCATCCTGGCCGACCGGCCCGCCTCCCCCGCGGCGGCCGAACTGCGCCAGATAGCCGATCGCATCGCCAAGCAGGGCGGCACGCCGCTCGCGGTGGCGGACGGAACCTCCCTGCTTGGCGTGGTGCACCTTAAGGACATCGTGAAGGGCGGCATCGCCGAGCGCTTCGCCGAGCTGCGCCGCATGGGTATCCGCACCGTGATGATCACCGGCGACAACCCGCTGACCGCGGCCGCGATCGCCGCCGAGGCGGGGGTGGATGACTTCCTCGCCCAGGCCACACCCGAGGCCAAGCTCGCGCTGATCCGCCAGGCGCAGGCGGGCGGGCGGCTGGTGGCGATGTGCGGGGACGGCACCAATGACGCGCCAGCCTTGGCCCAGGCCGATGTGGGGGTGGCGATGAATACCGGCACCCAGGCCGCCCGCGAAGCCGGCAACATGGTGGATCTCGACAGCGACCCGACCAAGCTCATCGAGATCGTGGAGATCGGCAAGCAGCTGCTGATGACCCGCGGCGCGCTCACCACCTTCTCCATCGCCAATGACGTGGCGAAGTATTTCGCCATCATCCCCGCGATGTTCCTCGCCTTCTACCCGCAGCTTGGCGCGCTCAACGTGATGCACCTCGCCTCGCCGCAAAGCGCCATCCTCTCGGCGATCATCTTCAACGCGCTGATCATCATCGTGCTGATCCCGCTGGCGCTCAGGGGGGTGGAATACCGGGCGATCGGCGCCGGGCCGCTGCTGCGGCGCAACCTGCTGGTCTACGGGCTGGGCGGCATCGCCGCGCCCTTCGCCGGCATTAAACTGATCGATTTGCTCGTCGCCGGCCTCGGGCTGGCGTAAGGAGACACTGCCATGTTGCGTGACATCCGCCCCGCCATCGTGCTGCTGCTGATGATGACCGTGCTCACCGGGCTGGCCTATCCGCTGGCCATCACCGGCATCGCCCAGGCGATTTTCCCCAACCAGGCCGGCGGCAGCCTGGTGCTGCGCGCGGGCAAGCCGGTCGGCTCGGCGCTGATCGGCCAGGTTTTCGCCGATCCCCGCCATTTCCACGGCCGCCCTTCCGCCACCACGGCGACCGACCCCAAGGACCCCACCAAGACCGTGCCATCGCCCTATAATGCCGCGAGTTCCGGCGGCTCCAACCTCGCGCCCACCGCCAAGGCGCTGGTGGATCGCGTGGCCGAGGACGCCAAGGCGCTGCACGCCGAGGCGCCGGGCACGCCGATTCCGGCCGACCTGCTCACCACCTCGGCCAGCGGGCTCGATCCCCATATCTCCCCCGCCGCCGCCCTTTTCCAGATTCCGCGCATCGCCGAGGCGCGGGGGATGGCGGAGGCGACGCTGCGGGCGCTGGTGGCCGCCCATACCGAAACCGCGTTGCTCGGCCTCATCGGCGAGGATCGCGTCAACGTGCTGGCCCTGAACCTGGACCTCGATGCCACACGGTAGCCCATGAGCGATCGCGGCGCCCGCCCCAAGCCGGAGGCGCTGCTGAAGGCGGCCGCGGCCGAGACCCGCGGCCGCCTGCGCATCTTCCTCGGCGCCGCCCCCGGCGTCGGCAAGACCTGGGAGATGCTCACGGCCGCCCGCGCCCGCCGCGCTGAGGGGGTGGATGTGGTGGCCGGCATCATCGAGACGCATGGCCGCGCGGATACCGAAGCCCTGCTCGACGGAGTCGAAATCCTCCCCCGCCGCCGCCTCCAGCATGCCGGGATCGCGATCGAGGAAATGGACCTCGACGCGTTGCTGGCCCGCCGCCCCGCCCTCGCGCTGGTCGACGAACTCGCCCACACCAATGCCACCGACGATGCGGGCCAGGGTAGCCGCCACCCCAAGCGCTATCTTGACGTGCTGGAACTGCTGGACGCCGGCATCGATGTCTGGACCACGCTCAACATCCAGCACATCGAATCCCTCAACGACACGGTGGCCGCACTCACCGGCGTACGCGTGCGCGAAACCGTGCCCGACAGCATCATCGACCACGCCGATGACATCGAGCTGATCGACATCACGCCCGACGACCTGCTGCAGCGGCTGCGCGCCGGCCACATCTACCGCCCCGCCACCGCCAGCCGCGCGCTCAACAGCTTCTTCACCCTGCGCAACCTCACCGCGCTCCGCGAACTCGCACTCCGCCGAACCGCCCAGCGCGTCGACTCCCAGCTGCTCGACCACCTGCAATCCCACGCCATCCCCGGCCCCTTCGCCGCCGGTGCCCGCATTCTGGTCTGCGTCACCGCCGATGCCGCCGCCGAAGGGCTGGTTCGCCATGGCCGCCAACTCGCCGACCTCCATCGCGCGCCCTGGATCGTCCTGAACGTCGAAACCGCGGCCGATCTCCGGCGGGACGCCGCGGCGCGCGCCCATCTCGACGCCGCCCTGCGCCTCGCCGCCCGCCTCGGCGCCGAGACGGTGACGCTGCCGGGCCAGGAGGTCGCCGCCGATATCATCGACTATGCGCGGGCGCAGAACGTCACCGACATCATCATTGGCGCCACCTTCCCCGGTCCATGGTGGCGCGCGTGGCGACGCCCCCTGCTGCGCGATCTGATTGCCCGTGCCGGGGAGCTTCCGGTCCACGTCATGCCGCCCACCCCGGCGCCGACGGCTGGCCAGGCCCCGAAATTTCCCTCCCTGCCGCGCGCATCAGGGGGTGATTTCGCCCGCGCCGCTGCCCTCGTGGTGGCCGCCACGCTGATTGGCTTCGTGCTGCGCGAGTTGCTCGAAGTCGCCAATATCGCCCTCGTCTTTCTCACCGCCGTGCTCGCCTCCGCGGTGATGGGCGGGCTGCTGCCCTCGCTGTTCGCCGCCGCGCTCAGCGTGCTGGCGTTCAACTTCTTCTTCCTGCCGCCGCTCTACACACTGGTGATCGCGGATCGGGAAAACGTCGTCACGCTGTTCTTCTTCGCCATTGTCGCGGTGATCGCCAGCAATCTCACCGCCGCCGTGCGCGCCCAGGCCGTCGCCGCGCGCAACCGCGGCCGCACCACCGAGGCGCTCTACGGCTTCAGCCGCAAGCTCGCCGGCATCGCCACCTCCGATGACCTGCTGTGGGCGATCGCCTACCAGATCGCCGCCATGCTGCGCCTGCATGTCATCGTGCTGCTCCCCGGCGAAGCGGGCCTCGCCCCGCGCGCGGGATATCCGCCGGATGACCGGCTGGAAGCGGCCGACCTCGCCGCCGCCCAGTGGTGCCATGTGCACGGCAAACCGACCGGCCGCGGCGCCGATACCCTGCCCGGGGCCCGCTGGCGCTTCCTGCCGCTCGCCACCGCGCGCGGCGTGCTCGGCGTGCTCGGGCTCGACCGCGATGACGACCGCACCTCCGCGCTGCTCTCCCCCGACCAGGAGCGCCTGCTCGACGCGCTGGCCGACCAGGCAGCGGTTTCGCTCGAGCGCGTGCAACTCGCCGCCGATCTCGATCGCACCCGCCTGGCCGCCGAGGCGGACCGCATGCGTGCGGCGCTGCTGACCTCGGTCTCGCACGACCTGCGCACGCCGCTGGCAACCATCCGGGGAGCGGCTGAAACCCTGCAAACCTACGGCGCGGCGCTGGGGGTCACGGACAGCAGCGAAATGCTGGCGTCGATCCGCGAGGAGGCGGAGCGGATGGCCGGCTTCGTCGCCAATCTGCTCGACATGACCCGCATCGAGGCGCAGGCGGTCACCCCGCGGGCCGAGCCGGTGGATGTCGGCGAGGCGATCGGCAGCGCCATCGCGCGCATCGCCGCGCAGTTGGCCGGGCATCGCATCCTCACCGACATTGCGGCGGACCTGCCTTTGCCGCGGCTCGACCCGGTGCTGTTCGAGCAAGTGCTGTTCAACCTGCTGGACAACGCCGCAAAATACACGCCGCCGGGCAGCACGGTGACGCTCTCCGCCTTCCGCACCGGCGCGGGCATCGCGGTGCGCGTGTGCGATGACGGGCCAGGCATCCCCCCGGCCGCGCTCGAACAGCTGTTCGCCCCCTTCCACCGCGGCGAGCATGCCGATGGCCGGCCCGCCGGCACCGGGCTGGGGCTGGCGATCTGCCGCGGCTTCATGCGCGCGATGGGCGGCGATATCGTCGTAGCCAACCGGGCTGATGGGCCGGGCGCCTGCTTCACCCTCATTTTGGGTCTGCCGCCATGACCGTGCCCGCACTGGTGTTGATCGTCGATGACGAGCCGGCCATCCGCCGCCTGCTGCGCACCTGCCTGCAGGCCGAGGGCTATCGCACCGAGGAAGCCGTCAACGGCGCCGGCGCCCTGGCCCGCGCCGGGGCGGCCGATATCGTGGTGCTCGATCTCGGCCTGCCGGATATCGATGGGCTGGAGGTGATCACCCGCCTGCGCGCGGTCTCGCAGGTGCCGATCCTCGTGCTGTCCTCGCGCGACGCCGAGGGTGCCAAGGTGACGGCGCTCGATCTCGGGGCCGATGACTACGTCACCAAGCCCTTCGGCATCGCCGAGCTGATGGCCCGCCTGCGCGCGGCGCTGCGCCACCGGCTCCAACAGGACAACACACCCCCGGTGTTTCGCAGCGGCGGCCTTGCGGTGGATCTGGTGCGCCGCATCGTGACGGTCGACGAGCGGGAGGTGCATCTCTCGCCGCGCGAATACGACATCCTCACCTTGCTGGTCGCCCATGCCGGCAAGGTGCTGACCCACCGCTTCGTGCTCGGCCGGCTATGGGGGGCGAGCGGCGATGTGCAGCAGCTGCGCGTCTATGTCCGCCAGATCCGCCAGAAAATCGAGGCTGACCCGGAGCGCCCGCACTACATCCGCACCGAAACCGGTGTGGGCTATCGGCTGGCCACCGATGACTGAGGGGTATTCTATGCGCATCGGCCCGGAAGATGTCCTGCTTGCCGTGCGAGCCGCCGACAAGGAATCGCTGCTGCGCCACCTCGCGCGGCATGCGGCCGGGCGCATCGGGGAAGACGCGGAAGCGATCCTGGCGCGCCTGGCAGCGCGCGAGGCTTTGGGCTCAACCGGCATAGGTCGCGGTACCGCGATGCCGCATGCCCGCCTGCCGGGCCTGGCCCGCCCGTTTTGCTGCTTCTGCCGGCTCCAGCGGCCCATCCCATTCGCGGCGATCGATGACGCACCGGTTGACCTGGCGGTGCTGGTATTGACGCCGGCCGCCGCCGATTCCGCACACCTCGCCCTCCTGGCGGCCGCGGCGCGACGGTTGCGCGATCCCGCGATCTGCACTCAACTCCGTCAGAGCGTCGAACATGATGCGATCAGCCGGCTGATGTCGCACTGAAAACGCTGTACTTCCCGAAAGGCCGTAACGGACGTGGCGCCGATTCCCCAGAGACTGACCATCACCCACCGTGCATGGGCGCTCGCCCGCCCGATGGCGACCGCGCGGGGCATCCGCACCAGCACGGATGTGATCCTCGCCGAACTCTACGACGGCAGCGCGCGCGGCCGTGGCGAGGCAGTGCCGATCGAACGTTTCGGCGAGAGCGCCGAGAGCGTCATCGCGGCGCTGGAGGCGATGAAGCCCGCGATCTACACCGGCTTGCGGCGCGAGACACTGCAGGATGCGATGCCCCCAGGCGCCGCGCGCAATGCGCTGGATTGCGCGTTCTGGGACATCGATGCGAAGCGGGTCTACCAGAACGTCATAGAGCTGGGCGGGTTCGGACCCACGCGTCCGGTCACGACGGCCTATACGCTGGGGTTCGACACCGCAGTGGCAATGGCCGTGCAGGCTGCGGCCCAGCGCACCCGGCAAATCCTGCGGCTAGAGCTCGGGGACGAGGGTGACCTCGAACGGGTGCGCGCGGTGCGGCAGGCGGCGCCGGTCTCCCGGCTCATCATCGATGCCAATGAAGGCTGGACCGCCGATCAGCTCGCCGCGTTCATGCCGGAACTGGCCGAATTGCGGGTGGAGCTGGTGGAGCAGCCATTGCCGGCCGATGCCGACAGCGCGCTGAACGGGGTGGCGCATCCGGTGGCTCTCTGCGCCGATGAATCCTGCCGATCCCTCGGCGATCTCGATGGTCTCACGGGGACATACAGCGCCGTCAACATCCGGCTCGACAAGCTTGGCGGGCTGACGGCGGCGATGGCCTTGGCCGCGGAGGCAAAGCGGCGCGGCTTGCGGGTCGTGCTCGGCGGCTCGCTCGGCACGTCGCTGGGGATCGCGCCGGCCCTGTTTATCGCCGATCAGGCCGATATCGTCGCGCTCGATGGCCCGCTGCATCTGGCGATCGATCGCGGCTCCGCGCTGCGCTATGACGGCAGCACGGTCCATCCGCCCAATGTGAACTTGTGGGGCGGGCCCGGGTAAGGGTCTTAGACGGCGGCGCTGGGCAGTGCTTCGCGCCCCCGCACGAGATCAGCCCCCTTCTCGCCGATCATCATCGTCGCGGCGTTGAGGTTGGCGGAGAGCATGGTCGGCATGATCGAGGCATCGATCACCCGCAGGCGCTCGATGCCGTGGACGCGCAGTTGATCGTCGACCACCGCCAGCGGATTGGTCGCCGGGCCCATCTTGCAGGTGCCCATGGGGTGGAAGGTGGTCGTGCCGCGCTGCTTGGCGACGGCGAGGAGCTCGTCGTCGGTTTGCACCTGCGGGCCGGGGACGTCCTCGCGGGCGAAATAGGGCTTCAGCGGGTCGGAGGAGAGGAGTTTGCGCGCCAGTTTCATGGCGGCCAGCAGCACCCGCCGATCATGTTCGGCGGCGAGGTAGTTGGGCTGGATCAGCGGCTGCTCGAAGGGATTGGCCGAGCGGATGCGCACATAGCCGGTGCTTTCCGGCCGCTGCTGCCAGGCGGCGACCGTCATGCCCGGTTCGCGCTCAAGCTGGCCTTGCACGCCGTCATTGTAGCTCGCCGGCGTGAAGGTCATCTGGATGTCCGAGCTTTCCGCGCTCTCGCCGGAATGCCAGAAGCAATAGACCAGCGTCGGGTTGAGCGAGAGGATGCCCTTGCGGGTGGCCGCGTATTTCAGCACTTCCCAGGCGAGCCTGGGGCCGCGGGAGCTTTCGTTGATGGTCGCGATGTTCTGCACCCGCGCCACCAGGCGGGGGGCGTAGTGGTCGCGCAGATTTTCGCCGACGCCGGGCAGGATGTGGCGGGCCGCGATGCCGTGGGATTGCAGCAGGTCAGCCGGGCCGATGCCGGAGAGTTGCAGAAGCTGGGGCGAGTTGTAGGTGCCGCCGGAGAGGATCACCTCGCGGCTGGCGCGAATTTCCTTGTCGGTGCCGCCCTTGCCGCCATGGCGGTAGCGGATGCCGACGGCGCGCTTGCCCTCGAGGATGATACCGGAGGCATGCGCCTTGGTGATCACCCGTAGATTCGGCCGCTTCATGGCGGGGTGCAGGTAGGCGCTCGCGGTGCTTTCGCGCCGGCCGTTGAAGGTGGTGCGCTGAACGTAGGAGACGCCCTCCTGCTTGGCGCCGTTATAGTCGGGGTTGCGCGGTATGCCGTGCTGCACGCAGCCTTCGATGAAGGCGTCGCAGAGGGGGTGGCGCCATTCCAGATCGGTGACGCGGATCTGCCCCTCGCGGCCGCGATAGGTCTCCTCCCCCGGGCCAATCCGCCGCTCGGTGCGCCGGAAATAGGGCAGCACGTCGGCATAGCCCCAGCCCTGATTGCCGAATTGCGCCCAGGTGTCGAAATCCAGCCGCTGGCCGCGGTTGTAGACATGGCCGTTGATCGAGCTGGAGCCGCCGAGCGTCTTGCCGCGCGGGGCGTAGATGCGCCGCCCACCGGTCCAGGCGCCCTCCTCCATCTCGTATTTCCAGTTCACCGAGGCGTCGTAGAACGTCTTCATGAAGCCGGCGGGGATATGGATGAAGGGGTTCCAGTCAGAACCGCCGGCTTCCAGCACCGCGACGGTGACGTTGGGGTCCTCGCTCAGACGGTTGGCCACGATACTGCCAGCCGAACCGGCACCCACGATCACGTAGTCGAACGTCTCCAACCCCACCTCCTCACGCCACCCGCTGATCGGGCGGTGCGGAGGTTAATTCGGCTGCGGCGGCGATGCCAGTGCGGTTGCCGGCGCCCCGCGTCTTGAGCGGCGCGGCGGTTCACGGCATACCGGGGAAAGTAACGGGAGAGCGTTGATGTCGGACACACCGATCGTGCAGTCGGCCGCCGAGGCGAAGGCGGACCTGGAGCGTGCCGGCAGGATGCTGGAGGACGCAATTCAGGCGATGCGCAAGGCCAATATCGCGCCGCATCTGGTGGCCACCGCCCTGCTCGGCGGCGCCGTGCATATCCTCGGCCGGGTTTCCACGGAGGAGTCGGTGATCCAGGTACTGCAGAACGCCATCGCCGGCGTGCGTGGCGGTGACCTCCGCCGGTTCCAGCGCTAAGCAGTGGGGATGCCGCCGGGATCGCTGAGGATCGCGGTTGGCATCATCACCATGGGCCGTGCGCCGGTGCTGGCGGAGACGCTGCGTGACCTCGCGCGGCAGACGCGGCTGGCCGATCGCATCCTGGTCTGCGGCACCAGTGCGGCCGATGTGCCGGCGGTGGCCGAAGGTGTCGAGGTGAGTTTCGCCCCCCCGGGCACCAGCCTGCAGCGCAACCGGTTGATCGAGGCGGTGCCGGATTGCGACCTTCTGGTGTTCTTCGACGATGATTTCATCGCCGAGCCAGCCTATCTCGCCGCCACCGAGGCGGCATTCATCGCTGACCCCGGCCTTGTGGTCAGCACCGGCACGGTGCTCGCGGACGGCATCAAGGGGCCGGGGATCACCGCCGAGGCGGCGCGCGGCATCATCGCCCGAGCGCCCGCGGCGGCGCGCAGTGCCCCCACGCCCGCCTATAACGGCTATGGCTGCAACATGGCGGTGCGGCTCGATCCCGTGCGGCGCCATGGTGCCCGGTTTGACGAGGCGATGCGCTACTATGGCTGGTACGAGGATATCGATTTCACCCGCCAGGTCGGCCGCCATGGCCGCATCATGACGCTGCCGGACGCGCGGGGCGTGCATCTCGGCACCAAGGCCGGGCGTGGCTCGGGCGTGCGGCTCGGCTATGCGCAGGTGATCAACCCGATCCATCTCGCTCGCAAAGGCACCTTCCACTGGCGGCTCGCACTGCGCAGCCTGTCGCGCCATATCGCGATCAACCTGGTGCGCTCCGCTTGGCCCGAGCCGTGGATCGACCGCAAGGGGCGGTTCCGGGGCAATATGATTGCGCTGGGGGACGTCGTGCGTGGGCGGATCGACCCTGCACGGGTGGGACGGCTGTGAGCGGGGCGCCTGTGAGTGAGGCGAACGGGGGGCGAATTTCGCCGTTCCTGCTCGGCGCCGGCTGCTTCGGCGTGTTCGCCGCCTCGTGCAGCGGCACCACGCGGGCGCCCTTCCTGATCGAGATGGCCCGCGACCTCGCGGTGAGCGTGCCGCTGATGGCGAACCTGGTCGGCATCACCTCGATCTCCTGGGGCATCGCCTCGATGCTGGCCGGCGCGGGCTCGGACCGCTGGGGCCGGCGGCCCTTCCTGATAGGCGGGCCCCTGGCGATGGCGCTGTGCATGCTCGGCGTGGCGCAGGCGGACAGCTTCCTCGGCGTGGTGGTGTGGGCGACGATCGGTGGCGGTTGCTCGGGCGTGTTCACCGGGGTGATCTATGCCGAGATTTCCGCCCGCGTGGCCGACCGCCAGCGTGGCCGCGCGCTCGGGTGGGTGATGAGCGGGCAATCGCTGACGCTCGTCCTCGGCGTGCCGCTGGCCGCCTTCATCGGCACGTTTGTGGGCTGGCGCGGGGTGAATGTCTGCGTCGCCGCCCTCGGGGTGATCGCCGCGGCGATGCTGCTGGTCTCCAGCCGCAACCCGCCGGACCGCCGCCATCCCGGCGGGCGGGCAGCGACGGGAATGCGCGCGGCGATGACAGTGCCGGTGATGCGGCTGCTGGCGATGGGGATCGGCGAGCGCGTCTGCTACGGTCTACCCGCAGTCTATTACGCGACCTTCCTGCAAACCACCTACCACCTCACCCTGGGCATGGTCGCCCTGCCCCTGGCCATATTCGCGCTCGGCAACATCCTCGGCACTGTCATCGGCGGCCAACTCGCCGACAAGCTGCCCAACCGGCGCCTCACCTTCGCCGCCGCCACCCTAGGGTCCGGTATCTCCGCGGTGGCGCTGTTCGGCTGGACGCCGGATATGCCGACCTCCGTGGCACTCGGCTTCCTCTACGTGATGTTCAACGCCATCGCCCGGCCCTCGCTGATGGCCTCACTGGCGGCGGTGCCGGACGCGGTGCGCGGCACGGTGATGGGGCTCAACGTAACTGGCGCCAGCGTGGGCTGGCTGAGCGCGGCTGGGCTTGGGGGCATCATGATGGCCAATTTCGGCTTCGCGAGCTTCGGCCCGCTCACTGCCGCCTTCGCACTGGTCACGGCGATCATCGCCGCCTGGGGCGCGCGGCGGGGCTGAGGGAAGGTTAGCCCAGGGCTCTGCCCTGGACCCGGCAGGGGGCCGCGCCCCCTGCACCCGGCACCACATAAGGATCGGGCATGAATACAGAGAG
>CAIPLM010000323.1 GCA_903865895.1 uncultured Rhodospirillales bacterium
GATGGTGCAATCCGTCCGCCGCCTCGCGCAGGAGAAATTCCGCCCGCGCGCCGAGCGCTGGCTGGACGGCACTTTCCCCTGGGACAACATCCGTGATCTCGCCGAGCTCGGCGTGCTCGGCATGGCGGTACCCGAGGAATATGGCGGGCTCGGCCTGCCCGTCTTCGATACCGCGCTCGTGCTCGAGGAGATCGCCAAGGTCTGCTACGTCACCGCCATGGCGGTGCTCGGCGAGGTCGGCGTGCAGACCCGCATCCTCACCCATTACGCGCCTGAGAGCATCCGCGCCCGCATCCTGCCCAAGGTGGTGGCCGGCGAGGCCATCCTCGCCATCTGCATGACCGAGCCCGATGCCGGCACCGATGTCGCGGCCTACCGCACCAGCGCCACCACCAAGGGGGACCGCCTGATCCTCAACGGCGCCAAGACCCTCATCAGCCGCGCCGACGAAGCCGCCCTCTTCGTCGTCTTCGCCCGTATCGACGGGCGCAAGGGCCGCGAAGGCATCGGCTGCGTGCTGCTGGAGCGCGACACCCCGGGCTTCTCGGTTGCCGCCCGCTACCACACCATGGGCGGCGAGAACCTGGCGGAAATCCGCTTCGATGACTGCGAATTGCCGATCGAGAACCTCGCCATCCGCGAGGACGGGTTCCGCAAACTCCTCAACGCCTTCAACACCCAGCGCTGCCTCAACCCTGCCATCTCCCTAGGCCTCGCCGAGGGCGCCTTCGACGAGGCGGTGAAATACACCCGCAGTCGCACCGTGTTCGGCAAGCGCATCGCCGATTTCCAGGGCCAGCAGTGGAAAATCGCCGACATGTATATGCAGATCGAGGCCGCCCGCGGTCTGCTTTACCGCGCCTGTGCCACCGCCAACCCCTTCCCCGACCCCTTCATGGCCGCCACCGCCAAGGTGTTCTGCAACGAGATGGCGCTGAAAGTGACGTCCGACGCGGTGCAGATGCATGGCGGCTACGGCTTCACCGATGCCTTCCCGGTCTCCCGCTTCTACCGCGGCGCCCGCTACGGCACCCTCGGCGGCGGCGCCAGCGAGACATTGCGGGACCTCATCGGCAAGCGCATCGTCGCCGGGCAGGACGATATCGAGGGCATCATCAGCCTCAACCGGCTCTAAGGAGACCCCGCATGGCCTGGAAAACCCGCCTGACCGAGGCGCTCGGCATCCAACTCCCCATCCTCCTCGCCCCCATGGGCGGCGCCGCTGGCGGCAAGCTGGCGGCCGCGGTGACCGCTGGCGGCGGGCTCGGCTTCATCGGCGCCGGCTATGGTGACCCCGCCTGGATCGACCGCGAATTCGCCGCCGCCGGCAATGCCCGCGTCGGCTGCGGCTTCATCACCTGGTCGCTCGCCAATCAGCCGGACCTGCTGGACCGCGTGCTCGCCCACGCTCCCGCCGCCGTGTTCCTCTCCTTCGGTGACCCCGCGCCCTTCGTCCCCAAAATCCGCGCCGCCGGGGCCCGCCTGATCTGCCAGGTGCAGACCATCGCCCATACCCGCGCCGCGCTGGCCGCCGGCGCAGACATCATCGTCGCCCAAGGCACCGAGGCAGGTGGCCATGGCGCGCTGCGCGCCACGATGACCCTGGTGCCCGAAGTCGCCGACCTGCTCGCCCGCGAATCACCCGATACGCTCCTCCTCGCCGCCGGTGGCATCGCCGATGGCCGCGGCCTCGCCGCCGCCCTCATGCTCGGCGCCGACGGGGTGGTGATGGGCTCCCGCCTTTGGGCCACACGCGAGTGCCTCATCCACCCCAATCACCAGAAGGCCGCCATCGCCGCCAATGGTGACGCCACCGTCCGCCAAATCGCCGCCGATATCGCCCGCGGCTATGACTGGCCGGAGGAATTCACCGGCCGCGTGCTCCGCACCGGCTTCGTCGAGCGCTGGCACGGCCACGAAGCCGCCCACCGCGCCACCGCCGCCACCATCCGCGCCGACTACATGGACGCCGTCGCCACCGGCCGCACCGACGATGCCGGCGTCTTCGTCGGCGAAGCCATCGGCCTCATGCACCACATCCCCGCCGCCGCCGACATCCTCGCCACCATCAGCACTGAGGCCGAAACCCTCCTCCGCGGGCGGGCCGCCATGGTGCTCTCATCCTGACGTGCGCTGAGTGGGGGCGCTGGGAAGGAAGGCAAGGGGCGCTGCCCCTTGACCCCGCTGGGGGATGATCCCCCAGACCCCATCCGTTTAAGAGGATGAGACCTGAGGGAGGGGGCCAACTCGATGGTTGTTACATCGGAGTAGGCC
>CAIPLM010000324.1 GCA_903865895.1 uncultured Rhodospirillales bacterium
GGGGCCTCCTCCGTGGTCGCAACCACCGAGTAGGCCCCCTCCCTCATTCTCCACCCTCTTAAACGGATGCGGGTCTGGGGGCTCCAGCCCCCAGCGGGGTCCAGGGGCAGCGCCCCTGGCCTTCCTTCACCCCCAATCCCCCGCCATTGGCCTCACAGCCCGGCGATGACTGCGTCGACGGCGTCGCCGAGGCGGTCGACGATCATGTCGATTTCGGCAGGGGTGGCGTTATAGGGCGGCGCAATGCAGACGTGATCGCCGTTGACGCCGTCGATGGTGCCGCCCATCGGGTAGATGGCGAGGCCGCGTTCATAGGCGGCCCATTTGATGCGCTCGTTGACCTTCAGGGTGGGGTCGAACACCGCTTTGCTGGCGCGATCGGAGACGAGTTCGATGGCCTGGAACAGGCCGCGGCCGCGGATATCACCGATGTGGCGGTGATTGCCGAAGCGCTCGGTGAGCCCGGCGGTGAGCTGGGTGCCGCGGGCGACGACGTTGGGGAGCAGGTTATCGTCGCGGATCACCTTCTGCACCGCCAGGGCGGCGGCGCAGGCGACGGGGTGGGCCTGGTAGGTCTGCCCGTGCATGAAGGCGCCGGAGCCCTTGCGGAACACGTCCACCACCTTCTCGGAGATGAGGATGCCGCCGATCGGCTGGTAGCCGCCGCCGAGCCCCTTGGCGATCACCTGAATATCGGGCGTCACGCCTTCCTGCTCCCAGGCATGCATGGTGCCGGAGCGTCCCATGCCGCACATCACCTCATCGAGCACCAGCAGGGCGCCGTGGCGGTCGCAGACTTTGCGGATGGCCTGAAAGTAGCCGGGCACCGCGGTGGAGCAGCCGGTGGTGGCGCCCACGATGGTCTCGGCGAAGAAGGCGCACACGTTCTGCGGCCCGAGTCGCTGGAATTCGGCTTCGAGTTCATCGGCGAGGCGGGTGACGTATTGCTCGTCGCTCTCATCGTCGCGGCGGAAGCGGTAGGAGAAGCAGGGGCTGACCAGGCTGAACGCGTCGGACAGCAGCGGCTCATAGGGCTTGCGGCGCATCATGTTGCCGCCGGCCGAGAGCGCGCCGAGCGTGGTGCCGTGATAGCCCTGGCGGCGGGCGATGAATTTCGTGCGCTGCGGCTCGCCGCGCTCGAGGAAATACTGCCGGGCGAGCTTGATGGCGGCCTCGTTGCCCTCGGAGCCCGAGGAGCAGAACCAGGCATGGGTGAGCCCGCCAGGGCTGCCGTCGAGGATGATATCGGCGAGTTCCTCGGCGACGGGGTTGGTGAACAGCGCGGTGTGCACATAGGCCACCTTGGAGAGCTGCTCGGCGATGGCGGCGTTCACGCGGGCATTGCCATGGCCAAGGCAGGCCACCGCGGCGCCGCCGGAACCATCGATGATCTGCTTGCCATCGGCGGTGTAGAGATAAATCCCCTCGCCGCGCACGGCCATGACCGGGTCGGTGAAGAGGGTGCGATGGAGGAAGCGGCTCATGATGGTTCTCCCTGGCCCCGCGCAATTGCGATGGCGCATAGTACAATACGGGTTTGGCGTTCTTGACACACCCGCCCCCCAACGGTAGCAAGCCCCCGCCTTCCGGCAAGGGTCCTTGTCAAAGGACAAACGAGTATGAGTGGTAAACAGGGTGACGACGGCGGTTCTTTCGAGGATCGCCTTGCGGTCGCCCGGCGCAAGCAGGGGCTCGACGCCCCGCCGCCCGCGGCTGGGGGACCGGCCAAGGGGGGGATGTCCGCGATGGGCATCGGCCTGCGGGTGGGTGTGGAACTGGTGTCCGCGCTGGTGGTGGCGATTGCCATTGGCTGGTGGTTGGACAGTTTTTTCCACACGAGGCCTTTCCTCCTCATGCTGTTTGTGCTGTTGGGGGGCGCGGCTGGGCTGATGAACGTGTGGCGTCTGTTGATGCCCAAGGATTCGGCCGCGAAGAAGTGACCAAATGGGGCGCGGTTGGCGCGCCCTCGAGATTGAAGGACGACCACGGTGGCGGCCGAACACACGATCGACGCGCTCGGACAGTTCGAGCTCCATCCCGTTCTTGGCGCCGTGGGCCGCTCGGTCGGGTTCTCGCAATCCAGCATGATGATGGTGATCGCAGCGGTGCTGACGATCGCGCTGCTGGTCGTCGGCATGAGCGCCAAGGCCGTCGTGCCGGGCCGCCTGCAGGCGATGGCCGAGATGCTCTACGATTTCGTCTATAAGATGTGCATCGAGCAGATCGGCGAAGAGGGCAAGAAGTTCTTCCCCTTCGTATTCACGCTGTTCACCTTCATCCTGCTCGGCAACCTGATGGGCCTGCTGCCCTTCTCCTTCACCTACACCAGCCACATCGCGGTCACTTTCGGGCTGGCGGCGATGGTGATCGTGCTGGTCACGGTGGTGGCGCTGGCCATCCACGGGCTGCACTTCTTCTCCTACTTCTTCCCCAAGGGTGCTCCGATCGCGCTGTCGCCGCTGATCGTCACGGTGGAAATCATCTCCTATCTCTCGCGTCCGGTCAGCCTCAGCATCCGTCTGTTCGCCAACATGGTGGCCGGTCACGTGATGTTCGAGGTGTTCGCCTCCTTCATCGTGATGATGGCGGGCGCCGGCCTCGTGGGCTACCTCGGCGGCGTCGGGCCGCTGGCGCTGAACGTCATCCTGATGGGCTTCGAACTCCTGGTCGCCTGCCTGCAGGCCTATGTGTTCGCCGTCCTCACCTGCATCTACCTCCACGACGCGGTGCACCTGCACTAAGTGCAGGCGTACCGATCTCAACCCATTCTGCAGCCTGTCCCGCAGAAACTCTTCCACCCATCTAGAAGGACTGATCCCATGGAAGTGGCCGCCGCAAAGGCTCTCGGAGCCGGCATCGCCGTTATCGCACTTGCCGGCGTCGGCATCGGCATCGGCAACATCTTCTCCTCGCTGGTTTCCAGCGTGGCGCGTAACCCCTCCGCTCGCGACCAGGTCTTCGGCCTTGGCATTCTCGGCTTCGCGCTGACGGAAGCGGTGGCGCTGTTCGCCCTGCTCATCGCGTTCCTCATCCTCTTCACCTGATCCGGGAGGACGCGGGCATGCGTCCGCTTGTCGCTCTGTCGGGGCTGGGTTCCGTCCTTCTCGCTTCTTCCGCTTTCGCGGAAGAAGCCAAGAAGGGCATGCCGCAGCTCGACTTCCACAATCCGCTGACGGTCAGCCAGGTCGTCTGGCTCGCCATCATTTTCCTCGCGCTCTACCTGATGCTGTCCAAATGGGCACTGCCGCAGGTCGACAGCGTGCTGAAAGCGCGGGCCGGTGCCATCGCGGCCGATCTTGATGCCGCTCGCGGTGCCAAGGAGGCGGCCGACTCCGCCATCACGGAGCTGACATCGGCGACCCAGGCGGCGCAGACCACCGCGCGGATGGAAATCGCGTCTGCCATCGACGCCGCCAAGGCGGCCGCCGATGCGCAGCTTGCGACGGACAACGCACGGCTCGAGGCGCAGCTTGCCGCGGCCGAGACCCGTATCGCCGCCGCCCGGGCTTCCGCCCTCGGCGCGCTGCGTGAGGTCGCCACCGAGGCGACCGGCGTGGTCGTCAGCCGTCTGACCGGCGGTGCCGCGGACCCGAAGGCGGTGGATACCGCCGTCGGCTCGCTGCTCGCCGCTCGCGGTCTGGCCTGAGGAGGGTCGCATGCACCACGAGGAAAGCTTCTTCCAGGATCCGCGTAGCTGGGTCGCCATCGCCTTCGTCATTTTCTTCGTCCTGTTCGGGCGGAAGATCTGGGCGGCGCTGACGGCGATGCTGGACAAGCGGGCCGACGACATCCGCGCCGAACTCGCCGAAGCGCAGCGTCTGCGCCAGGAAGCCGAGGCGATGATGAAAGACGCGAAGTCTCGCCGCGACGCCGCGGTGGCCGACGCGAAGGCCCTGATCGAGGGCGCCAAGGCTGAAGCGGCACGCGTTGCCGCGGCGGCCGCGGTGGAGGCGGAAGCCTCGGCCGCGCGGCGCGAGCGCATGGCGATGGATCGCATCGCGGCGGCCGAAAAGGCAGCCGTGGACGACGTCCGCATCACGGCCGCCGATATCGCGGCCAAGGCAGCGGGCGAAGTCATCCGGGAAACCCTGTCGGCGGAAGCCGGCAGCGCCCTGGTCGATCGCGCCATCGGGGATATTAC
>CAIPLM010000325.1 GCA_903865895.1 uncultured Rhodospirillales bacterium
CGCCTACGCGGCCGGCACCAAGATGGCCTTCGCCGGCATCAACAACGACAAGCAGCGCGCCGACATGGTCGCCTATCTGCGCAGCCTGTCGCCGTCGCCCGCGCCGCTGCCGTAAGCCCGGGGTGCCCCTCGATCTCGACCGGCTGCTCCGCACCGCCGAGGCGGGCGCGGATGCGGCCGGTGCCGTTATCCGGCCGTTCTTCCGCGCCGGCGTCACCACCGACGACAAATCCGACGACAGCCCCGTCACCATCGCCGATCGCAATGCCGAGCAGGCGTTGCGGGCACTGATCGGGGCCGAATTCCCCGAGCACGGGATCCTCGGCGAGGAATACGGCCTCACCAACGCCCAGGCCGGGCTGCGCTGGGTGCTCGATCCCGTCGACGGCACCCGCGCCTTCATCACCGGCCGGCCGATTTTCGGCACCCTCATCGCGCTGCTGGCCGATGGCGTGCCCATCCTCGGCATCATCGACCAGCCCGTCACCGGCGAGCGCTGGATCGGCGCCGTCGGGCGGCCGACCAGTTTCCGCGGCCCCTTTGGCGGCAAGGCCGGCACGCGGCCGTGCCCGAAGCTGGGCGACGCCGAATTGTCGGTGACCAGCCCCGAGATGTTCGAGGCGCATGACCGCGCCGCCTGGGCCCGCCTGCAGGCCGCCAGCCGGCGCACCACCTATGGCGGGGACTGCTACGCCTACGGGCTGCTCGCGCTCGGGCAGATCGACGTGATCCTCGAATCGACCATGAAAATCTGGGACTGGGCCGCCCTGGTGCCGGTGATCGAGGGCGCCGGCGGGCGCATCACCGACTGGGCCGGCGGCACGCTCACCCCGGACAGCGACGGCCATATCCTCGCCGTCGGCGATGCCGCGCTGATCGATCCGGCGATTTCGCACCTCAACGCTTGACCTGGAGCGCCGCGCGATGTCCACCTTCCCCGTGACGATGGAAGGGAGGAAAATCGTGCGTTTCCTGGCCGCTGCCCTGCTCGCGCTGCTATGCGCCCCCGCCTGGGCGCAAACCCCGGTGCACGGCATCTCGATGTCCGGCACGCTGCAACTGCCGGCCGGCTTCACGCACTTCCCCTACGCGAACCCCGACGCAACCAAGGGCGGTGAAATCGCGCTCGGCACCGTCGGCACCTTCGATAGTTTCAACGGCTTCGTCATGCGTGGCGTCGCCGCCGGCGAGATCGGCCGCATCTACGACACGCTGCTGCGCGACTCCGCCGACGAGGCGTCCACCGCCTATGGCCACATCGCCCGAAGCCTGACCCTGGCCGCTGACCGCCGCGCCGTCACCGTCGAGCTGCGGCCCGAGGCGCGCTTCCATGACGGCCACCCCATCACCGCCGAGGACGTCGCCTGGACCTTCAACACACTGCGCGAGCAGGGGCGGCCGCAATACAAGCAGTACTACGCCGATATCACCGCGGTCACCGTCACCAGCCCCACCAGCGTCACCTTCAGCTTCCGCACCGCCGAGAACCGCGAGCTGCCGCTGATCCTCGGCCAGCTCGTCGTGCTGCCCAAGCACTGGTGGGCCGGGCGGGATTTCTCCCGCGCGCTCACCGAGGCGCCGCTCGGCTCAGGGCCTTATCGCCTCGAAAGCTTCGAGCTCGGCCGCTCCACCGTGATGGCCCGGGTGCCGGACTACTGGGCGCGGGACCTCGGAACCTCCAAGGGGATGTTCAACTTCGACCGTATCCGCACCGAATACTACCGCGATTCCACGGTCGCGATGCAGGCCTTCAAGGCCGGCAAGATCGACTTCCGCCGCGAGAACATCTCCAAGAACTGGGCCACCGCCTATGACTTCCCGGCCGTCGATAAGGGCCTGGTGAAGAAAGAAGTGTTCCGCCACCGCCTGCCTACGGGCATGCAGGGCTGGATGATGAACACCCGCCGGCCCGTGTTCGCGGACCCGCGCGTGCGCCGCGCCATGGCCGAGGTGTTCGATTTCGAGTGGACCAACCGCAACCTCTTCTTTGGCGCCTATACCCGCACCCAAAGCTATTTCTCCAACTCCCCGCTCGCCTCCTCCGGCCTGCCCGAGGGCGCCGAGAAGATGCTGCTGGAGCGCTATCGCGGCAAAATCCCCGAGTCCGTCTTCACCGAGCCCTTCCGCCTGCCCGTCACCGACGGCTCCGGCAACAACCGCGACGGGCTACGCGCCGCCCTCACCCTGCTCAAACAGGCGGGCTGGGACGTCAAGGAGCGCAAGCTGGTCGACGCCCAGGGCCGCCAGATGAGTTTCGAAATCCTGGTGGATGACCCGAGCTTCGAGCGCATCGCCACCCCCTACAGCCAATGGCTGCAACGCCTCGGCGCCGAGGTGCGCGTCCGCACCGTCGATGCCGCGCAGTACCAGCGCCTCACCGACGCCTTCGATTTCGACATGACCATGATGGTCATCCCGCAATCCGAATTCCCAGGGAATGAACAGCGCGAATACTTCTCCTGCGACAGCGCCAAGGCCGATGGCAGCAACAACGTCGCCGGCGTGTGCAGCCCGGCGATCGACGCGCTGATCGACCTGGTGGTGAACGCGCCCGACCGCGACTCCCAGATCACCGCCACCCGCGCGCTCGATCGCGTTCTGCTGCACGGCTGGTACGCGGTGCCGAACTGGCATCTCGGCGCCATCTGGGCCGCCTTCTGGGATCGCTTCGGTTACCCGAAAACCCCGATCCGCACCGGCCTCGCCTTCGATACCTGGTGGGTCGACCCCGCCCGCGCCGCCGCGACGGATGCCGCGCGCATGGCGAACTAATGGCCGGATACCTCCTCCGCCGCCTGCTCCTCGTCATCCCGACCCTGCTCGGCATCATCACCATCAACTTCGCCGTGGTGCAGTTCGCCCCCGGCGGCCCCGTCGAGCAAATGATCGCCGAACTCAAGGGCAAGGGCGACAGCACCGCGCGGATGACCGGCGGCGGAACCGAAGTCGCCGCCGCCGACCCGGGCTCCTACCGCGGCGCGCGCGGGCTGGAGCCGGAAATGGTGGCCGAAATCAAGCGCATGTTCGGCTTCGACAAGCCGGCGCTAACCCGCTACTGGCACATGCTGCGTGACTACGCCAGCTTCGACTTCGGCCGCAGCTTCTTCCGTGACCAGACCGTGCTCGGCCTCCTCGCACAGAAAATGCCGGTCTCCATCTCCCTCGGCCTGTGGTCCACTTTGCTGGTCTACCTCGTCTCCATCCCCCTCGGCATCGCCAAAGCCGTCCGTGACGGCAGCCGCTTCGATGTGATGACCTCGGCCGCCGTGCTGGTCGGCTACGCCGTGCCGGGCTTCCTCTTCGCCATCCTCCTCGTCGTGCTCTTCGCCGGCGGCAGCTTCGTGCAGTGGTTCCCGCTCCGCGGCCTCGCCAGCAGCGGCGCCGAAACCTGGCCCTGGCCAGCCCGCATCGCCGACTATCTCTGGCACATCGTGCTGCCCACCACCGCCCTCGTGGTCGGCGGCTTCGCCTCGCTCACCATGCTGACGAAAAACAGCTTCCTCGAGGAAATCCGCAAACACTACGTCACCACCGCCCGCGCCAAAGGCGCCTCCGAACGCCGCGTGCTCTACGGCCACGTCTTCCGCAACGCCATGCTCCTCGTCGTCGCCGGATTCCCCGCCGCCTTCATCGGCATCCTGTTCTCCTCCTCCCTCCTGGTCGAAATCGTCTTCTCCCTCGATGGCATCGGACTCCTCGGCTTCGAATCCGCCATCCGCCGCGACTACCCCGTGATGTTCGGAACCCTCTACATCTTCACCCTGCTCGGCCTCGTCATGCAAATCATCGGCGACCTGATGTACACCGTCGTCGACCCCCGCATCGACTTCGAAAGCCGCTCATGAGCCAATCCTGCGACGGGCGCGCCTGGGGGAAGGAAGGAAGGCGGGGGCTCCGCCCCTCGACCCCGCTAAGGGCTGTGCCCTTAGAACCCATTTGTTTAAGAGGGTTTGGTGGGAGGGAGGGGGCCAACTCCGTGGTTGCAACCATCCCGTCGGCCCCCTCCCTCCCAGCAAACCATTCCCTTAAGTCAAGGGATCCAAGGGCCTCACGGCCCTTGGCGGGTCCAGGGCAGAGCCCTGGCCTTGCTTCCTCCCTCATTCTCCGGAGCACCCCATGAGCAATCGCGTGAGAATTCGTAGGCGTCGGCGGACGAAGATCATAGCGACGTTGGGGCCGGCGAGTTCGTCGATGGAGGTGTTGGCCAGGTTGTTTCAGGCGGGGGCGGACGTGTTCCGGCTGAATTTTAGCCATGGGAGCCATGAGGATCATGCGGCGCGGTTTGCGATGATCCGTGATTTGGAGAAGAAGTTCGATCGGCCGATCGGGATTTTGGCGGATGTGCAGGGGCCGAAGCTGCGGGTGGGGCGGTTCCAGGCCGGTCGGGTGCAGTTGCAGACCGGGCAGGCGTTCCGGCTGGATTTGAGTGCGATCCCGGGGGATGTCAGGCGCGTGCAGTTGCCGCATCCGGAGATCATCGCGGCGGCGGGGATCGGGACGAATTTGCTGCTGGATGACGGGAAGCTGCGGCTGCGGGTGACGCGGGTGCGGCCGGACCATCTGGAGACCGAGGTGATGGTGGGCGGCCCGCTGTCGGACCGCAAAGGGGTGAATGTGCCGGATGTGGTGCTGCCGATCCCGGCGTTGACGGTGAAGGATCGCGAGGACCTAGCCTTCGCGCTGGAGCATGGGGCGGACTACATCGGCCTGTCCTTCGTGCAGCGGCCGGAGGATGTGGCCGAGGCGCGGGAGATCGCGGCCGGGCGGGCCTGGATCATGACGAAGATGGAGAAGCCACAGGCGCTGGATAATCTCGAGGAGATCATCCGGCTGTCCGACTGCGTGATGGTGGCGCGCGGCGATCTCGGCGTGGAGCTGCCGCCCGAGGAGGTGCCGCTGGCGCAGAAGCGGATCGTGCGGGCGGCGCGCCAGCACGGCAAGCCGGTGGTGGTGGCGACCCAGATGCTGGAGAGCATGATCAGCGCCCCGGCGCCGACACGTGCCGAGGCGTCGGACGTGGCGACCGCGGTGTTTGACGGGGCCGATGCGGTGATGCTCTCGGCCGAAACGGCGGCGGGGCAGTACCCGTTCGAGGCGGTCAACATCATGGACCGCATCATCGCCCGGGTGGAGCAGGACGAGGGCTGGCGGCGCAATATCGACGCCTCGCGACCGGAGCCCGAGCACTCGACCGCGGATGCGATCGCGGCTGCCGCGCGGCAGATCGCGCATACCATTGGCGCTTCGGCGATTTGCGCCTTCACCGCGTCCGGCTCCACCACGCTGCGCGCGGCGCGGGAGCGGCCGGAGGCGCCGATCCTGAGCCTGACGCCGGCGATCGCCACAGCGCGGCGGCTCGCGGTGGTGTGGGGGGTGCATGCGGTGGTCTCGCCCGAGACTCACACGATGACGGAGACGGTGACCAAGGCGAGCCGGATGGCGGTGGCCGAGGGGTTGAGCGGGCATGGCACGGAGATCGTGGTGATCGCCGGCGTGCCGTTCGGCCAGCCGGGAACGACGAACGCGCTGCGGGTTGCCCAAGTGAAATAGAATGCTGCAACTGCGTTGACATCCGTGCGGCGCCGGTGGACGCTGCCGCACGATTTTCTTCCCGAATAATCAAACCATGGGGGCTTGCATGAAGGATTCTCTGTCGCTGACCCGCCGCCGGATGCTCGCGGCATCCGCAGGCTTCGCCAGTCTCGCCACGCTGAACATTGGCGAGGCCAATGCCGCGCCGGTGCGTGGCGGCAAGATGATCTACGCCCGCTATGCCGACAGCCTCGAGCTCGATCCGGTGTGGACGGATGCCAACGTGGATATCTGGGTCGCCTCGTCGATCTACGAGACCCTCCTGTTCCCCACCCCTGACGGCCTCGGCGTGCTGCCGGGCATCGCCACCGGCTGGGCCTATTCGGATGGCGGCAAGACGCTTTCGCTGACCCTGCGCTCCGGCGTGAAGTTCTCCGACGGCACGGCGATGACGGCCGAGGACGTGAAGTTCTCGCTCGACCGCGCGCGCAACCCGAAGAACGGCGCCTGGAACGAGATGCTCGGCTCGATCGACAGTGTCGAGATCGCCTCGGCTGACGTCGTGCTGCTCAAGCTGAAGCGCCCGGACCCGACGCTGCTGCCGGCGCTGGCGATGTTCAACACCGGCATCCTGCCCAAGAAGCCCTATGAGGCGACCCCGGGCGCCGATGACCATGCCAAGGCCAAGGCCTTCGCCGAGAAGACGCTCGGCACCGGACCGTTTATGATGACCGCCTGGACGCGCGGCCAGAAGATGACCTTCAAGCGCAACCCGCATTACTGGGGCAAGGACAAGGACGGCGTGGCGCTGCCGTATCTCGACGAGATCGAGTTCCAGATCATCCCCGACGACGCCACCCGCATGCTGAAGCTCAAGGCCGGCGAAGTGCACGGCTCGGAATTCATCCCCTTCTCGCGCGTGAAGGAAATGCAGGCCGACGCAAACCTGCGCATGGAGCTGTGGCCGTCCACCGCCGTTTGGTACGTTGTGCTGATGTGCAAGGACACGCTGAAGGGCGGCGCCAAGAACCCGCTGGCCGACAAGAAGGTGCGCCAGGCGCTGAACTACGCCGTCAACAAGGACGCGATCATCGCCATCACCACCCAGGGGCTTGGCAAGCCGCTGCAGTCCTTCATGTCCTCGGTGACGCCGCTGAACATCCTCGGCGGAGCGGTGTACAAGTATGACCCGGCCAAGGCGAAGGCGCTGCTGGCCGAGGCGGGCTATGCCAGCGGATTTGAAGCCAAGTGCATGATTCTGGCCGGCAACCAGAACCAGACGAATGACCTGACCGCGATCCAGCAGATGCTGGGCCAGGTCGGCGTGAAGCTGACGCTGGAGCAGCTCGACAACCCCTCGAAGACGGCCCGCTACCGCGGCGAGGACTTCCAGATGAACCGCGGCGGCTGGACCGACGACATCGCGGACCCCTCGGAAATCGC
>CAIPLM010000326.1 GCA_903865895.1 uncultured Rhodospirillales bacterium
GGCCGACGCGATCGGCGATCTGGGCGATGGGGAGGGTGGCGTCCTCTTGCAGCAGGGCAAGGATGTGGCGGTCGATTTCGTCCATGCGCGTACTCCGGCCCGCCGGGGATGAATGCTCCGCGCGGGGCGCCTTTGCGTTTACGTTTTGTCAGTCAATCGCACGCAATCTACCGCCATGCCCGGAGCGTGGCCATGACAGAGACGTGTCCCTCGATCGCGATTGCGCCCACCGCGCGTGTCTCGCCGCTGGCGGACATCGAGCCGTCGGTGCGTGGCACGCGGATTTGCATTGGCGAGGGCGTGGTGATCGACCCCTTCGTGAAGATCAAACCGGCCGGCGGCGGCGGGGATGTGACGATAGGGTCTGGCTCGGTGATCAATAGCGGCTGTGTGCTCTACACCGGCAACGGCATCAGCATCGGCGCCAATGTGCTGATCGCCGCCAATTGTACCCTGGCCCCCACCGACCATGAATTCGCCGACCCGTCGCGGCCGATCCGCGCCCAGGGGTTCCGGCCCAGCCGGGGCGGGATTGCGATCGGCGATGACGTGTGGATCGGCGCCAATTGTGTGGTGCTGGACGGGGCGCGGATCGGCAGCGGCGCGGTGATCGGCGCGGCCTCGCTGGTGCGGGGCGAAATTCCGCCGATGGCCATCGCCCGCGGCGTGCCCGCGCGGGTCGTGGGGCGGCGCGGCGCGGCATGATCACGGTGCTCGGCGCCGGCGGCTTCATCGGCCGCCACCTGGTGGCGCATTTCCGCGCGCAGGGCCGAAGGGTGGCGGCGGTGGACCGGGCGCGACTGCCGGAGTTCATGGAAGGCGGCGAGGCCGGGCACGTCTTCTACTGCATCGGCCTGACAGCAGATTTTCGCGCCCGCCCGCTGGAGACCGCGGAGGCGCATGCCGGGCTGCTCGCCCGCGTGCTGCAACGCGGCGGCTTCGAGTCCCTGTTGTATCTCTCCTCCACGCGCCTCTACGCCCGCGCCGAGACCACGCGAGAGGATGCGCCTATCGCGGTGCAGCCAGCGGCGGCGGGGGATTTGTATGCGGCGACCAAGCTCGCCGGCGAGGCGCTGTGCCTGTCAGACCCGCGGCCCGGCATCCGCGTCGCCCGTCTGTCCAACGTCTACGGCCACGGCATGGGCGAGGCGACCTTCCTCGGCCAGGTGCTGGCCGAGGGTACGGCGACGGGGCGGGTGCGGCTGCACCAGGGCCTGCTTTCAGCGAAAGACTACATCGCATTGCCCGACGCCGTGCGCCTGCTGACCGCGATCGGCCTGGGCGGCGGGGCGCGGCTCTACAACGTCGCCTCCGGCGCCAACACCAACCATGACGCGCTGGCCCGTGTGCTGAACGGCGCCTTCGGCTGGCAGGTCACCGCCGCGGAGGGCGCCGCGGCGCTGCGTTTCCCCAGGATCGACATCACCCGCGCGTCCGTCGAGTTCGGCGCGCCGGTTCACCGCATTCTCGACGATCTTCCGGCCCTCGGACGATCGCACC
>CAIPLM010000327.1 GCA_903865895.1 uncultured Rhodospirillales bacterium
CGCCGGGCAGGAAGATCTCGCGCGCCGCCGGGTCTCCGGCGAGCGGGCCGGCCACCACCGCGAGGTCCCGCACCAGGGCACGGCTGGCGGGCACGCCGTCACGCGCCAGCTGCTCGCCGACGGCGAGCAGCGACTCGAAGCGGGCCTTGCCCTGGCGGGCGTGCATCAGGAACAGGCCGCGCGCCAACATGGGGGCCGCGGCCGGGCGATCCGCACCTTCGGCCGCCGCGGGGGCCTGGGGCAGGAACATGAAGGCGTCGGGGTAGCCGATCGCCTTGGAATCGCCGCGATGGGCGAGGCAGGCGCCGCCGCCGCCGAGTCCGGCGCGGGAGGGCAGGGTGACGGTGAGGGCGAAAATGCCGCCCACCGCCGCATCCACCGCGTTGCCGCCGGCCGAAAGGACCTTGCGCGCCGCCAGCACCGCTTGCGGCTCGTCACCGCTGACGGCGCCGAGGAAGCCCGATACGAAGCCGACCGTGCCTTCCTTCGGCTTCTCGTCGCCGAACCAGTTGCTGACGGTGGTGCAACCCGATGTCAGCAGCCCGAATGCGACCGCGACGGCCAGCGCGGGATTAGCTATTCTCGACCGCATGAAGCGCCCGTTCGTCCGTGTCGTCTCTGCCATGCTGGCTCCGATCGTGTTGGCTGCGACTCTCGCAGCGTCACCCGCGCGCGCGCAATCCGCGGGCGGCGGGACGCGCCTCACGCTGATCCGAGACGCCGAAACCGAGACGCTACTGCGCAATTTCGCCAACCCCTTGTTCCGTGCGGCCGGGGTGGATCCCAACCTGGTCCGCATCATCCTCATACGGGACAACGCCATAAACTCGTTCGTCAGCACCGGCAACATACTGTTCGTGCACACGGGTCTTATCATGAAAGCCGAAAGCGCGCTCGAATTGGTTGGCGTGCTCGCGCATGAGACCGGGCATATCGCCGGCGGCCACCTCGCCAAGCTGCCCGAGGCGCTGCGCGAGATGATGATCTCCAGCATCGCCGCCATGCTGATCGGCGCCGCCGCCGGCGCGATGACCCGGGGCGCCGGCGCCGGGGCGGCGATCGGCGCCCAGCAGCTCGCCCAGCGCAATTTCCTGTCATTCACCCGCGGCATGGAGCGCTCCGCCGACCAGGCCGCACTGGTGTTCCTAGATGCCAATAAGTGGTCGGCGCAAGGCATGCTTGACCTGTTCCGCCATCTCGAGGGGCAGGAGCTGCTGGCCCGCGCCCAGCAGGACCCCTACGTGATGACCCATCCGGTCACCCGCGAGCGCATCGAGTTCGTGCAAAACCACATCGCGACCGACCCGTTCAGCAAGAGCCCGCTGCCGCCCAGCTTCGAGCCGGCGTTTCTGATGGTGCGGGCCAAGCTGCAGGCCTTTCTCACCCCCAGCTCGGTCACCCTGCGGGGTGTGCCGGAGAGCGACACCACGCTGCCCGCCCGCTATGCGCGCGCCATCGCTCATTTCCGCCTCGGTCACCTCGCGGAGGCGCTCGTGCTGATCGATGGGCTGCTGGCCGCCGAGCCGGCGAATCCCTGGCTCAACGAGCTGAAGGGCCAGATGCTGTTCGAGAACGGCAAGGTGCGCGAGTCGCTGGCTCCCTATCGCACCGCCGTGCGCGTCGCCCCCGAGCAGCCGCAGATCCGCATCGCCCTCGCGCATGCCATGGTCGAAACCGGCGATCCGCTGCTGCTGCGCCTGGCGATCCAGGAGCTGCAGGTGGCGATGGATCGCGAGCGGGACAACGCGGAAGGCTGGCATGCCCTCGGCATTGCCTGGGGCAAGCTCGGCGACACGGCGCAGGCCAATCTCGCCCTCGCCGAGGAGGCCATGGTCAATGGCGAGATCGCCACCGCCCGGCAATTCGCCGCCCGGGCCGAGAAGGGGCTGCCCCCCGGCCCGGCCCGGCTCCGGGCGACCGATATCAGCAATGCCGTGAAAAAAGAGAACCGCACCGGCTTCTGACCTATAGAGGCTCTTCCCAGACAAGGACGATCGCCGATGTTCCGACTGCCCACCCGGGTGTTTGCCGCCATGCTTGCGCTGATGCTGCTACTTCCGAGTGCGTTCACCCCGGCGGCGGCGCAGTCCACCCAGAAGGCACCGGCCGGCCAGAGCGCCTTCAGCGAGGCCCAGCGCAAGGAGATCGTCGAGATCCTCCGCAAGGCCCTGCGCACCGACCCCTCGATCCTGCGAGATGCGGTGGCGGCAATCAAGGCCGATGCCGAACGGGAGGAGGCCGCCGCCACCAACTCACTCATCGCCCGCAACGCCGAGGCGCTGACCCGCACGGCGGCTGACCCCGTCGGCGGCAACCCCAACGGGGATGTCACGGTGGTCGAATTCTACGACCTCACCTGCCCCTATTGCCGGCGCACCCTGCCGGTGGTGGCCGAGCTGCTGCGGACCGATCCGAAGGTTCGGATCGTCTACAAGGACATTCCCATCCTCAGCGCCGGCAGCGTTGTCGGCGCCCGCGCCGTGCTCGCCGCCCAGCGCCAGGGCGGCTACCTCCGCCTGCGCGAGGCCCTGATGACCGGCCCGGCCGCGATCACCCAAGACGTCGTCAAATCCGCCGCCGAGCGCGTGGGGCTCGACTGGGAACGCCTGCGGCAGGACATGACGGACCCCGCGATCCAGGCGCGGCTCGATGCCAACCTCAAGCTCGCCAGTGCGCTCCAGGTTCAGGGCACCCCGGCCTACGTCATCGGCCGGCAATTCCACTCCGGCGCCATGGCGCTCGATGAGATGCAGGACATGGTCGCCCTCGCCCGCCGCCGCTGAGGGGCGCCGCTTTCCCGCGAACCGCCGCGCCGCTATATCCACCCCACCGCCCAAGCAAGAGATCCGCATGTCCGAGCCCTCGATCATCGCCACCCGCCGCGGCCGCATCGGCCACCTGCTGCTCAACCGACCCAAGGCGCTCAACGCGCTCGACGCCGAGATGCTGCACGCGATGACCGCAGCCCTCAGCGAGTGGCGGGATGACCCCACCGTTCACGCGGTGGTGGTCGAAGGCGCCGGCGGCCGCGCCTTCTGCGCCGGCGGCGATATTCGCGCCATCCGCGCCTTCGCCATGGCCGGCGAGCACGCCAAGGTCGCCGAATTCTTCGGCACCGAATACGCGCTGAACGCGATGATCGACGAGTATCCCAAGCCCTACATCTCCCTCATCGACGGCGTCTGCATGGGCGGCGGGATCGGCCTCTCCGTGCATGGCGACATCTGCGTGACCTCCGAGGCCAGCCTGTTCGCCATGCCGGAGACCGCCATCGCGCTGTTCCCCGATGTCGGCGCCACCTTCATGCTCCCCCGCCTCCCCGGGGCGCTGGGCATGTATCTCGGCCTCACCGGCGCCCGCCTGCACGGGGCGGATGCGGTGCACGCCGGCCTCGCCACCCATTTCGTGCCCAAATCCGCCATCGCTGGCCTGGCCGACGCCATCGCCGCGGACGGCCCGGCCGCGATCGCCGCGGTGGCTGAAACCCTCCCCCCCTTCAGCCTGGCCCCCCACCGCGCGGCGATCGACCGCTGCTTCAGCCAGAACAGCGTCGCCGCCATCATCGCGGCGCTTGAAGCGGAAGGCAGCGACTGGGCGGCCGAAACCCTCACCGCCCTGCGCCACGGCTCCCCCTCCGCGGTGCTGTGGTCCTTCGAGGCGATCCGCCGCGGCGCCGCCCTCAGCCTGCGCGGTGCCCTCGCCGCCGAACTCGCGCTCACCCGCACGGTCTCGGTCCACCCCGAATTCCACGAAGGCGTGCGCGCCATGCTCGTCGACAAGGACCGCACCCCCAGATGGGCCCCCGCCCGGATCGAGGACGTCGATCCCGCCGCCATCGCCGCGGTGTTCGCATGAACCGCCCCCTCCTCGCCGCCCTGCTCGCGGCCGCCCTCCTCCCCCTCGCCGCCCTCGCCCAGACCCCGCTCGCCGCCCCCGGCAAGCCCGGCTGGACCCAAGCCGGCAATGACTGCTTCGTCTGGAACCGCGCCCCCGCCCCGGAGGAAACCGCCTCCTGGTCCGGCGCCTGCATCAACAAGCGCGCCTCCGGCCGCGGCGTGCTGCTGTGGCGCGCCGGCGAGGCCGAGCAGCGCTACGAGGGCGAAATGCGCGATGGCCACCTCAACGGCCGCGGCAAATACGTCTTCTCCGTCAACACCTCCTACGAAGGCGACTTCAAGGACGACGATTTCGACGGCAAGGGCGTCATGTCCGAGCCCGGCGTGCGCTACGAAGGCGCCTGGAAGGCCGGCCGCAAAAACGGCCGCGGCGTCCTCTCCACCATGAACGGGGACCGCTACGACGGCGACTTCGCCGACGACGCGATGACCGGCCGCGGCGTCCTCGTCCTCTCCGACGGCCGTAAATACGACGGTGCCCTGAAAGACGGCCTGCCGGAAGGCCAGGGCACCCTCACCGACCCCGCCGGCAGCGTCACCGGCGCCTGGAAAGCCGGCTGCTTCAACGATGGCAAGAACAAGGTCGCCTTCGGCGTCAGCCCCTCCGCCTGCCCCTGATCCCCTCGAAAGGCCCCCCTCCATGCGCATGAAGGCCGCCATTCTCCATGAGCAGGGGCGGCCACGCCCCTACGCGCAATCCATCGCCCTTTCCATCGAGGAGGTCGACCTCGTGCCCCCCGGCCCCGGAGAAGTGCTCATCGAAGTCGCCGCCGCCGGGCTCTGCCATTCCGATCTCTCGGCCCTCGAAGGCATCCGCCCCCGCCCGCTGCCGGTCATCATCGGCCACGAAGGCGCCGGCATCGTGCGCGAAGTCGGCGAAGGCGTGGCCGACCTCAAACCCGGCGACCACGTCATCACAGTCTTCGCCGCCTCCTGCGGAACCTGCCGCTACTGCGTCGCCGGCCGGCCCAACATCTGCCCGGCCGGCAACGCCGCCCGCGCCGCCGGCACACTCCGCGCCGGTACCCGCCGCCTCTTCCAGGATGGCAAACCCATCAACCACGGCAGCGGCCTTTCCCTCTTCGCCCAGTTCGCCGTCATCGACCGCCGCTCGGCGGTGAAGATCGACCAGGACATTCCCCTCGATGACGCCGCGATCTTCGGCTGCGCGGTGATGACCGGGGCCGGCGCCGTCATCAACTCGGCTGGCCTCAAGGCCGGCGAGGAAATCGGCATCGTCGGCCTCGGCGGCGTCGGCATGAACGCGCTCTTCGCCGCCGTCTCCGCCGGCGCCGGGCGCATCGTCTGCGTCGATGCCAGCCCCGAAAAACTCGCCCTCGCCCGCCAATGGGGCGCCACCGACACCTTCCTCGCCACTGACCCCGACTGCGCCGACCAGGTCCGCGCTGCCACCTCCGGCGGGCTCGACAAGGTGGTGGAAGCCGCCGGCGTCATGAAAGCCGTCGAACTCGCCTACGCCATGACCGGCCTCGGCGGCTGCGTCGTCTGCGCCGGCCTGCCCGACGGCAAATCCCGCCACGCCTACCTCCACGCCGACCTCGTCAGCAGCGAACGCGAAATCCGCGGCAGCTACATGGGCAGCTGCGTCGCCGAACGCGACATCCCCCGCCTCCTCAACCTCTACCGCCGCGGCAAACTCCCCGTCGACCGCCTGAAAAGCGGCTACCTCCCCCTCGAAGACATCAACGCCGGCTTCGACCGCCTCGCCGACGGCACGGTGTTGCGCCAGATCCTGCGGCCAAACGGCTGACGGCGGCGCTTGGTAGGAAGGCAAGGGACGGGACCCCCTCGCCTTTGCTTCCATGCGCCCAGTCAGCGCGGCTCGGATGGGATTTTGAAAGAACAGGGCCCGGTCATGCCGAAGCGGCCGCACATTGCCGTTAGGTTATGCCAGTTTGGTCAGATTTGGGAGTGAGGGTTCGCACAGGCGGCCCGCGCATGCGCGCAACCGGACGCACCCCGCGCGGCGTCAAGCACTTGGCCTCATGGCGGCGCGGCACCAACCGCCCGTTGCGCCACGGCGCCGTCGCCGCCACCCATTCCACCCAAGGCTCCCACGTCATATCGGCGTCGGCTTCAGCGCGCAGCACCGCCGACATCAGGTCGGTGTCCTCTAGAGCGTTATCGGTTGAAGTTGACTCGTATGTGACTTGCGTGACGACGGGGCGGTCTGATTCAAGCTGAGGGCTGGACGAGGAGGCCAGCCCTTATGCCGGCTCCGTATTCTGAGGACCTTCGGCTTCGCGTGATGGAC
>CAIPLM010000328.1 GCA_903865895.1 uncultured Rhodospirillales bacterium
CCGCGGTCTGCCGGATCAGCCCAGCGCGCAGCATGAGGCGATGTGAGGCGATCTGCGCCTCGTTGGGGGTTTCCTTGAGCGTGGGCACGAAGCTGCGGGACAGGCGCATCGGGATATTCCGGCTGTTGGCCGGCGCAACCTACAGGGCGCGGCGCCGGCGCGAAAGCGGGACGATGCGGGTTCACGATTGAGCATTTTTTGTGCGTCGCACAAGGAAGTCACGCAATAAAAACATGCAGGATGCTGGATTTTGCGCATGATTCCGCGTGACAGCGCCCGCAACAGGCGGTAGAAAAAAAAAGGCCCAAACGCACCTTTAAGGCGCGAAGGGCCAAGTTTAGGGAGGAAACGCCAGTCACACGGCAGGATGAGGGGATGCCCTCGTCCTGCCGTGATGATTCTATACCAGGCGTTCTGCGTCCAGCGAAAAACGACGTCATTTTGATGAAAAATTCAGCGATCAGACAGAATTTGCTGAATATTTGATCTATATGCCCAAGTCGGCGGCGGCGAAGCTCAATTTTCAGGCAGCGCCAGCCAACCCGAGCGGAAGCTGATCCAGCCGCTGGTCACCGTCAGATAGATCAGCGCCCAGATGATCGCCGCCACAACCGTGGTGATCAGGGCCTTTTTCAGCAGCTCCGGCTTCTCCGGCGCCCCCCGCCATCCCGTCTGCGAATCGGCTTCGGCCACCGGTTTGGTGCCGATCGGCAGCACGGCGAAAATCGTGATCCACCAGATGACGAAATACAGCGCGATGCCAGTGATCACGGGCATGGATCAGACCCTCAGGAGATGGACATCGACCAGCGGGCGCTTCTGCAACTGCCGGCCCAGCGCCCGGCGCAGCGCCGCCTTGGCGGCATCGGCCAGTGCCGCATCGTCGCGCCTGGTGGCGGCCGGAAGAACGGCCATGGCATCGGCGAGCTCACCTGCGACGCGGGTGTTCTCCCGGTCCCCTTCGTCGAACAGGCCGGGGGCGGAAATGCGCGGCTTGCCCTTCAGCCGCCCGGACTCGTCCACCGCGAGGGAGGCGATGATGATGCCGTTAAACAGCATCCGCCGCCGCGCGCCCATCACCGCGCCGTTGAGTGGCACCAGCCGCGCCCCGTCAGCCACCAGCTTGCCCACCGGCGCGCTGTCGGTGATTTCGGGCCGCCCGGGGGCAAGGCTCAGGATATCCCCGTCCTCCATCAGCATCGCCGGCACGCCGGCCTCGCGCGCCAGCGCGGCATGGGCGGAGAGGTGCCGCCACTCGCCATGCACGGGCACCGCGAGCTGCGGCCGCACCAGCTTGTAGAGGCGGCGCAGCTCATCGCGCGCGGGATGGCCGGAGACGTGCACCATGTGGTCGTCATCCGTCATCACCGTCACGCCACGGCGCACGAGCTGGTCCTGCATGGCGTGGATCGCGCGCTCATTGCCGGGGATGATGCGGCTGGAGAAGATGATGGTGTCACCCTCGCCGAGCTCGATGCGCGGATGCTGGTCGGCAGCGATGCGGGCAAGCGCCGAGCGCGCCTCGCCTTGGCTGCCCGTGCAGATCAGCAGCAGATGATCGTCATCGACATCATTCGCCGCATCCTCGGAGAGAAACGGCGGGATGCCCTTGAGGTAGCCGCATTCCCGCGCCGCCGCGTCGATATTGCGCAAGGACCGACCCACCAGCGCCACCG
>CAIPLM010000329.1 GCA_903865895.1 uncultured Rhodospirillales bacterium
CGATGGAGAGGAACAGGAACTGGCCGGCCGTATGCTCGTAGCTGTGCGAGAGCGGCAGGAAGGAGAGGTAAGTCTCGCGCTTGAGGTTGAGCTGCAGGATCAGCAGATAGGCGCCTCGGCAGTTCGACAGGATGGCGCGATGCGGCAGCATCACCCCCTTGGGCGAACCGCCGGTGCCCGAGGTGTAGATCATGCAGGCGAGCGCGGTGGCGGGGATCTCGGCCGCCTCGGCGGCGATGTCGGCGAAATCCTGGGTGTCGCCGGTGAAATCCTCCCACAGCGCGGTCTTCACCCCGGTGGCGTCGAAGCGCTCCATGCTGATCAGCAGATCGAGCGGCCCGGCGGCGGCGACCTTGAGGGCGAGCGCCGCGGTCGACACCACAGCGACCCGCGCCCCGCAATCGCCGAGGATGTGGCGGTGATCATCGACAGTATTGGTGGTGTAGGTGGGCACCGGCACCGCACGTATGGCCATCAGCGCGGTTTCCAGGATCGGATATTCCGGCCGGTTTTCCGAGACGATCATCACCCGATCGCCGGCCGAGACGCCCGCCGCGCGCAGATGGCGCGCCGCCGAGGCCGCCTGGATGGCGAATTGCCCCCAGGTGATGCCCTTCCATTCGCCGTCGCGAAAACTGCGCAGCATCGGGTCATTCGCCCACAGGCGGGCGCGGTCGAACATCATGGTGGCGAGATTGGGCCAGTCCGGATAGGGGGCGGCCCCCTTCGCATGTGTCGCCACGTCGTCGCTCCCTCATCGATCCGCCATGTTGGTGCCGGGCGGTTTGAACTTCCAGCCGCATAGCCTACATCAAGGCGCATCGCCAGCATCACAGGGTATCCAGCATGACCGCCGAAGCCGCTCCCCTCCCGCGCTGGGACCTCACTGACCTCTACCCGAGCCCTGACAGCCCCGAACTTGCCGCTGCGCTTGACGCCGCCGAGCGAGATTCCGCCGCTTTCGCACGCAGCTATGAGGGCAAGCTCGCCGGCCTTTCGGGCGCCGCGCTGGCCCAGGCGATCGCCGCCTGCGAGCGGATCGAGGAGGTGCTGGGCCGGGTGATGTCCTACGCCCAACTGCTGTTCAGCGGCGATTCGACCGATGCCGACATCGGCAAGTTCTACCAGTCGATGAACGAGCGGGTGACGGCGATTTCGAGCCACCTGATCTTCTTCACGCTCGAACTGAACCGCCTCGACGAGGCCGCCATCGAGGCCAAGCTGGCCGACCCCAAGCTGGCGCGCTACCGCCCCTGGGTGCGCGACCTCCGGGTGTTCCGCCCGCATCAGCTCGACGACCAGCTGGAGAAGCTGCTGCACGAGAAAGAGGTCACCGGTCGCTCCGCCTGGTCGCGCCTGTTCGACGAGACGATCGCCGGGCTGCGGGTGACGATCGGTGATGACGAACTGACCGTCTCGGCCGCGCTCAACCGCCTCTCCGACCGCGATCGCGGCGTGCGCGAGGCCGCCGGGCGGGCGATCGGCGAGACCTTCGGCAAGAACAACCGCCTCTTCGCGCTGATCACCAACACGCTCGCCAAGGACAAGGAAATCATCGACGGCTGGCGCAAGTATCCCTCGCCCGCCAGCTACCGCAACCGCGCCAATATGGTGGAAGACGAGGTGGTCGCCGCCCTCGTCACCGCGGTCACGTCCGACTACGAGCGGCTCTCGCACCGCTACTACAAGATGAAGGCCAAGTGGCTCGGCCTCGAAAAGCTGCAGCACTGGGACCGCAATGCGCCCCTGCCGGGCGATGCCGATGGCGACATCCCCTGGCCCGAGGCGCAGCGCCGCGTGCTCGATGCCTACGCCGCCTTCTCGCCGGAGCTTGCCACCGTCGGGCGGCGCTTTTTCGACAATCCCTGGATCGACGCGGAACTGCATCCCGGCAAGGCCGGCGGGGCCTTCGCCCACCCCACCGTGCCGTCCGTGCACCCCTATCTGCTGCTGAACTACCACGGAAAAACGCGTGACGTGATGACGCTGGCCCATGAGCTCGGCCATGGCGTGCATCAGGTGCTGGCGGCCGACCAGGGCTACTTGATGGCCGGCACGCCGCTGACGCTCGCCGAAACCGCCTCGGTGTTCGGCGAAATGCTGACCTTCCGGGCCCTGCTGGATGCCGAGACCGACCCGGCCAAGCGCCGCGTCATGCTGACCGGCAAGGTCGAGGACATGCTCAACACGGTGGTGCGGCAAATCGCCTTCTATCGCTTCGAAGCCCTGCTGCACGAGGAGCGCCGCAACGGCGAGCTGGTGGCCGAGCGGATCGGGGAGCTATGGATGCAGGTGCAGACCGAGAGCCTCGGCCCGGCCTTCGAGTTCACCCCGGAATACCGGGTGTTCTGGTCCTACGTGCCGCACTTCATCCACACGCCGTTCTACGTCTACGCCTATGCCTTCGGGGATTGCCTGGTGAACGCGCTCTACGGGGTGTTCCAATCCGGCCATCCCGGCTTCCAGCAGAAATATCTCGACATGCTCCGCGCCGGCGGCACCAAGCGGCACCAGGAACTCCTGGCCCCCTTCGGGCTCGACGCGACTGACCCCGCATTCTGGCGCAAGGGGCTCGATGTGATTTCGGGCTTCATCGACGAGTTGGAGGCCCAGGGATGAGCGAGCTGGAGGCGACCCTATGAGCGACGATCGCTCGTCCTTTTTCGGCGAGCTCAAGCGGATGGCGCGAACCTCGGGCGCCGTTGGCGGGATTGCCGCGCGCGTGGTGGGTGAGCGCGCCTTCGGCATCAAGACCAATCGAGGGGACCATGCCGAAGACCTCAAGGTGATCCTCGGCGGTCTCAAGGGGCCGCTGATGAAAGTGGCGCAGTTCCTCTCCACCGTGCCGGACGCGTTGCCGGCTGAATACGCCGTCGAACTCGCGCAGCTCCAGGCCAATGCGCCGGCGATGGGCTGGCCCTTCGTGCGCCGGCGGATGCAGGGCGAACTTGGTGCGGACTGGCAGAGCAAATTCGCCAAGTTCGCCCATGAGGCCTCGGCCGCGGCTTCGCTCGGCCAGGTGCATCGCGCCACCCTGCCTGACGGCACCGATGTCGCCTGCAAGCTGCAATATCCGGATATGGCGAGCACCATGGAGGCCGATCTCCGCCAGCTCCGCCTCGCCATGGCCGTCTATCACCGCATGGACGGCGCCATTCAGCACGACGAGATCTACACCGAACTCGCCGAACGCCTGCGCGAGGAGCTGGACTATCGGCGCGAGGCCGCCCAGATGCGGCTTTACCAGGCTATGCTCGCCGAGACGCCGGAAGTGCATATCCCGACGCCGATCGACGCCTACTCCACCGGCCGGCTGCTGACGATGACCTGGCTCGACGGTCGGCCGCTGATGGCCCGGCTCGGCGAAAGCCCGTCGCAGGAGGAGCGCAACGCCATCGCCACGGCCCTGTTCAAGGCTTGGTATGTGCCGTTCTATCGCTACGGCGTCATCCACGGCGACCCGCACATGGGCAACTACCAGGTGCGGCCGGATGGTTCGGTGAACCTGCTGGATTTCGGCGCCATCCGCGTCTTCCCCGCGAGCTTCGTCTCCGGCGTCATCGCGCTATTCGAGGCGGTGCGCGACAATGACGATGCCCGCGCCCACGAGGCCTACAAGATCTGGGGCTTCACCGACCTCTCCGACGAGAAAATGGCGGTGCTCAATGAGTGGGCGCGCTTCCTCTACGAGCCACTCACGCAGGACCGGGTGCGGCCGATCAGCGAATCGAACGACCCGCAATTCGGCCGCGCCGTTGCCCAGCGCGTGCATGCCGGGCTGAAGCGCACCGGCGGGGTGAAGCCGCCGCGCGAATTCGTGCTGATGGACCGCAGCGCGATTGGCCTCGGCAGCGTGTTCCTCCGCCTCGGCGCCGAACTCAACTGGTCCCGCCTGTTCCAAGACCTGATCGCCGATTTCGACCCCGCGACTCTCGCTGCACGCCAGCAGGCGGCACTTACCGCCGCCGGCGTTCCGCAAGGTAATGCGAGCTAGCTCATTGCCCGCTTTAGGGCAGCGATCTCGGCGAGCCTCGGCCCGATCCGCTCCGCTCGCTGGCTGCCGAGGTTGGGCACGATTTCGTGGACGCCGATTTCGGCATAGGCCTGCATCGCGTCCACCGCCATATCGCCGGGCGGGGTGATGATGATGCGGAAATCGGCGGGGCGGCTGCGGCCGGCCTTGGCGAAGGCGGCGTCGAGCTTGGCGAGCATGGCTTTCACGCCTGCGGGGTCGCGGCTGAAGCCGTACCAGCCGGCGCCGAATTCCACGGCGCGGCGCAGGGCAGGGGGAGCGTAGCCGCCGACGATGATGGGGAGGTGGGGTTTCTGGATCGGCTTGGGGTCCATCCGCGCGGTTTCGAAGTTGAGCCACTTGCCCTTGAAATCCACCACCGGCTCGGTCCAGAGGCGGCGCATGGCGGTGAGGAACTCGTCGCAGCGCTCGCCGCGGTCTTCCCAGGCGTAGCCGGTGGATTCGACCTCTTCCTTGTTCCAGCCGACGCCGATGCCGAAATCGATCCGCCCGTCGCTCAGCCAGTCGAGCGTGGTCATCTCCTTAGCGGTGTAGATCGGGTTGCGCTGGGGCACGAGGGCGACGCCGGTGCCGAGGCGCACGCGGGTGGTGGCGGCGGCGAGGAAGCCGAAGGTCGCCACCGGGTCCAGCATGCCGCCGCCCGCGGGCACGGGGATGCGGCCGTCCTTGGAGCTGGGGTAGCCGTAGGTGTTCTTGTCGAACAGCATGACGTGCTCGCCCATCCATATCGAATCGAGCCCGCCATCCTCGGCGGCGCGGCCGAAGTCGCGGATCATCGCGGGGGTGGCGAGGGGGGACATGAAGGTGGCGAAGATGCCGATTTTCATGAGGAGCTCCTGAGTGAAGGAAGAAAGCGCTTCTTTTTGAAAAAAGAAGCAAAAACTTTCTATCCGTTTGCTTCCCGCTTGCCCGGTGACACTCCGCAGCAAGCGGATAAAAGTTTTTTGGTTCTTTTTTTCAAAAAAGAACCTCTTGCCTTACTTCCCTTTGAACACCGGCTTGCGCTTCTGCAGAAACGCCGCCCGCGCCTCCTTGCCGTCCTCGCTGGAGAAGGCGCGGTGGATGTTGGCGACTTCGTAGCGCAGTTGCAGCTCCATCTCGGTGCCGGCCATCGCCGAGACCATGCCGCGCTTGAGGAGGCGCAGCGTGATCGGCGACCAGGCGCAGAGTTCCTGGCAGTAGGCGGCGAGGCGGTTTTTCACCTGATCGTCCTCGACCATTTCGCCGGCCATGCCGATCGCCACCGCTTCCTCGCCCATCACGGTGCGGTTTTCCATCATGAAGCGGATGGCCTTCTCGTAGCCCATCACCTGCGGGAGGGTGATGGTGAGCCCGGCATCGGGCGAGCCGCCGATGCGGGTATAGCCGGCCATCAGCCGGGCCGAGCGGGCGACAATGCGGGCATCGGCGGCCATGGCGAGGCCGAGCCCGGCGCCGACGGCGACACCGTTCACCCCGGCGATCACCGGCTTATCGCAGCGCTTGCGGATGGCGAGCACGATCTGGCCGACCCAGCCGACATCGTCGAGCTGGGCGGCCATCGGCGAGAGCGGGGTGTAGCGGGGGCCGGGGGTGAGATCGAGCCCGGCGCAGAAACTGTCGCCGCTGCCGGTGAGCGCGACGACCCAGACGTTGTCGTCTTTCGCGGCTTCGTCGATCGCTTCAACGATGCCCCAGGAGAGCTCGCCGCTGAGGGCGTTCTTCTTCTCCGGGCGGTTCAGCGTGATGGTGCGGACGTGGCCGTCATCGATCACCGATATGATATCGCTCATTGGGGTCTCCTCGCGTGTTCTTGCCGGCATCATGCAACGTCCTGCGTGGCTTGTCGCCATGCGCCGTGCCGGAATAGGCTGGCGGCATGAGCGAACATCACATCGACGAAGCGACGATCGCGGCCGCGGAGCGGCTGCTCGGCATTACGTTCACCCAATCCGAGCGCGCCCAGATGGGCGACAATCTCGGCCAGCAGATTGCGTTCGCGCAGGCGAGCCGGGCGGTGCGGCTGCCCAATGCGAGCCCACCGGCGAGCCTGTTCGAGCCGCGGCTGCCGGGCTTTCGCATGCCGGCGCAGGCGGCGATGAACGTGCCGCTGGCAGCACCTCCGCTGCCGGCTGACGATGCCGACATCGCCTTCGCCCCGGTGCGCCATCTCGCGGCCTGGATCGCTGGCCGGCAGCTGAGTTCGGTGCGGCTGACGCAGATCTATCTGGAGCGCATCGGCCGCATTGGGCCGGCGGTGAATGCCTATGCCACCGTGACCACCGATCTCGCGCTGTCGCAGGCGGCCAAGGCGGATGCGCTGTTGGCGGCTGGAACCTGGTTGGGCCCGCTGCACGGCATGCCCTATGCGGCGAAGGACATCATCGACACCGCCGGCATCACCACTGGCTGGGGGGCGGAGCCGTACGCGCACCGGGTGCCGGAGGCGGATGCCACCATCATCGGCCGGCTGAATGCCGCCGGCGCCGTGCTGCTCGGCAAGGCCGCGGTGGGTGCGCTGGCCTTCGGCGACATCTGGTATGGCGGGCGCACCCGTAATCCCTGGAACACCGAGGAAGGCTCGCGCGGCTCGAGCGCCGGTTCGGCCTCGGCGACCGCGGCAGGGCTGGCGGCGTTTGCCATCGGCTCGGAGACGCTGGGCTCCATTCTCGCGCCCTCCGCGCGCTGCGGCACGGCCGGGCTGCGGCCCACCTTCGGGCGGGTGTCGCGGGCCGGCGCCATGGCTTTGTGCTGGTCGCTCGACAAGCTCGGGCCGATCACCCGCGAGGTAGCCGATATCGCGCTGGTGCTGGCGGCGATCAACGGGTTCGATCCGGCGGATGAGGGGAGCATCGACGCGCCCTTCGGCTGGGATGAAGGCAGGCCGGCCAAGGGGATGCGGGCGGGCTATATCGCCTCCGAGTTCACCGATCCGCTCGATGTCGCGGTGCTCGATGCGCTGCTGGAGATCGGGGTGACGCCGGTGCCGGTGGAACTCGCGAAGCTGCCCTATGAGGCCCTGCAGAACATCCTGTTCGCCGAGGGGGCGGCGGCTTTCGAGGACATGACGCTCGATGACCGCGACGACATGCTGACGCGGCAGGACGCCGGCGCCTGGCCCAACAGTTTCCGCAAGGCGCGCTTCATGTCGGCGGTCGATCACATCCAGCTGGAACGGCTGCGGCGGCAGACCATGCGGGAGATGGACAAGCTGTTCGGCCGTGTCGATGTGATGATCGCGCCGATCGTGACGGGAAAGATGACCATCATCGGCAACATGACGGGGCATCCCGGGCTGGCGGTGCGCACCGGGTTTGCGGAACTGCGCACGCGGGAAATGCCGGCCTTCCTCAACGCGGCGGTGCAGGAGAAGGAGGGGCCGGCGCATACGGTGCCGCACGCCATCTCCATCCTGGCGCCGCTGTTCGACGAGGCAGCGGCGCTGACGGTGGGGCATGCGCTGGAGCGGGCGATGGGCGTGGCCGCGCGCCGGCCGCCGCTGGGGTGAAGGAAGCAAGCGCTTCCTTTTGAAAAAAGAACCTCTTGCCTTCCTTCAATGCCCGTAGACCAAGCTCGGCAGCCACAAGGTGAGCCAAGGCACGTAGGTGATAATCCCGAGCACCACCACGAGTAGGATCAGGAACGGCAATATCCCGCGGATCACCTCGCCGATCGGGGCGGTGGAGATGGTCGAGAGCACGTAGAGATTGAGCCCGACCGGCGGATGGACCAGGGCGATCTCCATGTTGTGGGTGAAGATGATGGAGAAATGCACCGGGTCCACCCCGAGCGGCCCGAGGGCGGGGGCCAGGATCGGCAGCACCAGCAGCAGGGCCGCCACCACTTCGAGGAAGCAGCCGAGCAGCAGCAGCAGCACGTTGATCGCCAGCAGGAATTGCCAGGTCGCGAAGTGGTGGTCGAGCACCCATTTCACCAGCAGGGCCGGAACGCCGGACTGCGTCATCCAGTGCCCGAAGGCCAGCGCGGTGGCGACGATCAGCATGATGGTGCCGGCGCTTTTCAGCGCGTCGGCGATGACGCTGAAGAGCTGGTTGAACTGGAAGCCCTTGTAGAATACCAGGCTCACCAGCAGGGCCACAGCGGCGGCGATGGCGGCGGCCTCGGTGACGGTGACGATGCCGCCATAGATGCCGTAGAGCACGATCACCGGGACCATCAGCGCCGGGATGGCGCGGCGGGTGACGCGCAGCCGCTCGGCCAATGGCAGCTTCGGCTCCATCGGGAAATTGCGGCGCCGCGCGTCGTACCACACCCAGGCGAAGAAGGCGGCGGCCTGGAGCAGACCGGGCAGGATGCCGGCCAGGAACAGCCGGGGTACCGACTGCTCGGCGACGATGCCGTAAAGGATCAGCGCGAGGGACGGCGGGATGACGATGCCGATGGTGCCGGAGGCACCGATCACGCCGAGCGCGAAGGAGCGTGGATAGCCCTTCTCGATCATCGCCGGCAGCAGGATAGTGCCCATCGCCAAGGCGGTCGCCACCGAGGAGCCGCAGATCGCCGCGAACAGGGTGCAGGATACCACGGTGACCAGCCCGAGCGAGCCGCGGATGCCTCCGAGCCAAGCGGCCGAAACGTCCACCAGCGCCTTGGCCACGCCGCCCTGGCGCATGAAGGCGGCGGCCATGACGAACAGCGGCAGAGACATCAGGGTGGAGGAGTTCAGCGCGTCGATCACCACCTGGGCGACGCCGATCAGCGGCTCGCCGGTGCTGACGAACAGCACCGCGGCGCAGGCTCCGAGCACCAGGAAGATCGGCATGCCGAAGGCGAGCAGGCCGAAGAACAGCAGCAGGAAGAGGAAGCCCATCATGGCGGCTCAGTGCCCCCGCCGAGCGGCATGTCATGCTCCGGGACATGGCCGACCGTCATGCGCGCCGGGTCGAAATGCAGGGCGTAGCGCCACAGGCGGATGGCGTAGCGCACCCCCATCAGCAGGCCACCGGCCGGCAGGGCGGCGTAGTAGATCCACATCGGGAAGGACAGGTCGGTCGCGCTATGCTCGTCGAGCTGGATGGCGGACTGGGTGATCGTGAGGCCGTACCAGGCCATCCCCGCGCAGAAGGCGAGCGCGACGAGGCAGTTGACGATCTCCATCCAGCGCTGGCCGTTGGGGCCGACCAGGCGCAGCACCAGATCGGGCCGCACATGGCCATCGGTGCGCACGAGCTGGCTTGAGATGATCATCACCCCCCAGACGATGAGGTAGACGATCACCTCCTCGGCCCAGCTGATGGCGTTGGCGGGGAAGGCGTAGCGGCCGACCACCTGCACGATGCCGACCAGCATGGCGAGCGCGCCGAGCACGCCGACCAGCAACCGCTCGACGCGGTCCCACCAGGTATCGGGCCGCTTCACCTGCTCAGACCGCCGAGCCGATGGCCTGCTTCACATAGCTGACCACCTCGGCCGACAGCTTGGCCTCGGCGACCACGACGTCGAGCTGGGCCAGCATGGCCTTGCGGGTGGCGGACAGCTCGTCGGGCGAGGGGTCCTTGAAGGACACGCCATTGGCTTCCAGCACCTTGCGGGCATTGGCCTGCGAGGCGTGCGAGCCCTTGCGGTAGGCGGCGATGTTTTCGGCCCAGAGGTCGATCATCAGTTTTTGCTGCGCAGCGGAGAGCTTGGCCCAGAAGGCCTTGGAGACCATGGGGATGTACTGGCCCATGAACTGGTGGTCGGCGTAGGAGTATTTCACCCCGGCTTCCCACAGCTTGGCGGAGTTGCAGCTTTCATCGGTGGAGACGAAGGCATCGAAGGTGCCCTGCGAGAGGGCGAGCGGCACGTTGGGCCAAGCGGTGGTGTTGGCGATGGCGCCGGCGAATTTGATGCGCCAGGAAATCGCCGCGCCGCCGGGGGAGCGGATCTTGAGGCCCTTCAGCGCGGCGAAGCTGTCGAGCTTGGCCTTGGTCGAATACCAGTTCTGGAACCCGAGATCGATCCAGGGGCCGAGCACCTGGGTGCCGAGCTTGTTCATCAACTGCTGGCTGACCAGCTGGCCGGCCTTGCCGTCAGTGGCGGCGTAGGTGGTCTCCAGCGACTGGCCATACATGTAGGGCAGTTGCACCATGTCGCAGTCCGGCACGATGCCGGTTTGCGTCCAGGCGCCGGGGCAGGCCATTTCGATCTGGCCCTGCAGCAAGGCCTTGGAGACGTTGAGATCGGCATAGAGGGCGCCGGCGTGGAACACCTCGCCGGTGATCGCGCCGCCCGAGGCTTTTTCCAGCTTGGCGAGGTAGTCGAGGAAGGCGACGTTGCGGGGATGGCTGGCGGCGGTATCGAGGGAGCAGCGGATTTTCAGCGGCTCGGCGGCCCGCAGCACGGCGGGGGCCGCCAGAACGGCGGAGCCGGCGATGAACGCACGGCGCGACAGGCGATGGTCCATGATACGATCCCTCCATTATCCCGCTTACCGCGGCTTTCGCCTTATATCGACGGGGGATTCCAGCGGCAATCGGCCATGATGCGATCGTAAAGCCGGCCGGGCGCCAGCGCCACCGCCTGAGACATCGCGGGCTCGGTCGAGAAGTGTCCGCCGCCCGGCACCACCACCAGGTTGGCTCGTGGCAGGGCCGCTGCGAGGTCGTAGGAATTGTCGGGGGTGCAGCAGCAATCATAGCGGCCCACCACCATTTCCACCGGCAGATCGGCGAAATTGGCGGCGCGATCGAGCAGCCCCGCATTGCCGGTGAAAAAGTCGTGCCGGGCATAGTGGGCGAAGATGCGGCCGTAGCGGGTGCCGCGCTCGGGGTCTGGCTCGTCGAGCGAGGCGTCGAAGCGCATGAAGCCCTGCTCGTAGGCGTGCAATTGGCGGGCGGCGGGGCCGGATATCTCGGGCGGGCCGTCCAGGATCATGCTGGCATAGGCGGAGCGCAGGTCATGCCGCTGCTCGGGGGGAACCAGGCTGGCAAAGCTCTCCCAGAGTTCCGGGAACATCGTCCGCACACCCTGAAACCACCAATCGACATCGCGCCGGCGAACCAGCCAGGTGCAGGTGAGATTGACGCCGAGGCAGCGCTCGGGGTGGGCGGCGGCGTAGGCGATGGCCACCACGCTGCCCCAGGAGCCGCCGGCGACGATCCAGCGTTCGATGCCCAGCATCTCGCGGATCGCCTCCATGTCGGCGATGGTGGCCTGGAGGGTGGTGCCTTCGAGCCGCCCGACCGGTACCGAGCGGCCGCAGCCGCGCTGGTCGAACTGGATGACGCGGAAAAGCGCCGGATCATAAAAGCGCCGGCGCGCGGGAGCGCTCGCGCCGCCGGGGCCGCCATGGCAGAAAATCACCGGCATGGCCTTGGGCGAGCCCGCATCATCCCAGTAGATCGCGTGGCCGCCCGGGCGTTCCAGCATGCCGCTGGCACGGGCGGGGAGCACGGGGTGGAAAGGATCATCGAGGCGGCGGGGCAGGTTCATCGCGGCGGCCTTCAGAGCATGTCGAGATAGGTTTCAAGCGCGGCGAGGAAGCCGAGCGTGTTCTGCGAGGGCACGCCATGGCCGGATTTCGGCACCGTCACCAGCGTGCCCTTGGGCAGGGCGTCGCGGAAGCGTTCGGCGGCGTCGGGCTCCAGGATGGTGGAGGTTTCGCCGCGCACGATCAGCGCCGGCAGATCGAGGCTGGCGAGATCGGCGAGCGTCAGATTGTCCTGCAGGCGCCGCCCGGCGAGCAGGCCGAGGCGGCGGGGGGCGGGGTCACACTTGCTGATATATTTGCCATCCGGCCGTTGCAGCATGTTGTATTTCACGGTGCGCTCGATATGAGCGCGGCTGCGGTAGGGATCGTATTTCTGCACATTGCCGATGAAGACTTCGAGATCATCGAACTCCTCGTTCTCGCGCACGAAGCCGGCGATGGATTGGCGGCCCTTTTCGGAAATCTCCGGCCCGATATCCACCACGACCAGCGCACGCAGCATCGCCTGCGCCCGATGGGCCAGCAGCATCGCGTTGCGCCCGCCCATGGAGTGGCCGATCAGCACCGGCTTGGCGATCCCCATCTCTGCGATGAAGGCCTCGGCGTCGAGCGACATGGTGTGGTTGGAGTAGTCGACGTCGCGCGCCCATTCGCTGTCGCCATGGCCGCGCTGATCAAGCGCCAGCACGTGGTAGCGGCGCGCGAGGCTAAGGCTCACGAGGTCCCAGGAATGGGCGGATTGATGGCCGCCATGCAGCAGCACGATCGGCGGCGCCGCTGGGTCACCCCATTCCAGGAAGTGGAAGCGCTGATAGCGCAGCACGATGTTGCGGGACGCGTAGGGCGTGGCGGCGGCATGGGGGATGCCGAGATCGCCGGCACTTTGCAGCAGGCTGGCGAACTCCGCGGACTGCGTCATGTCGAGCGGTGCGGAACCCTCGGCGAAGGCGTTGAGAAACATCGGTGCGTCCCGTCCCTGGTTTGCGCTCACTCTGCCCGAAGGGAGGCGGCTCTGCCAAACCCGCGCTTGCCGAAGCCGGTGAACTCAGGAAGCATCGCGGCCGAAAATGGAGCGGAAATGGGCATGACTGCTGGAGAGGGGGCGCGGCCGATCGTGCTTGTGCATAGTTCGGACGTCCATATCGATGACGGCGCCGGCAAGGGGCCGGGCAACGGCAATACCGGGCTGGCGGCCATTCTGCGCACCGCGGAGGCGCTGGGCGCCGATCTCGTGCTGCTCGCCGGCGATACCTTCGATAATCCGCGCGTTTCCAAGCCCGTGCTGGAACGCACCGGCGAACTCATGGCGGCCAGCCGGATTCCGGTGGTGATGCTGCCGGGCAACCACGACCCGCTGCTCGCCAACTGCATCTTCCGCCGTGCCGGCCTGCCCGATCTCGCGCATGTCGGCATTCTCGGCCTCACCCATGACCAGGCGATCGTGTTCGATCACCTCGATCTCGAAATCCGCGGCAAGGCCCATCGCAGCTTCGATGACATGCACCCGCTGCTCGATGCGCATCCCCGCCGTGCCCGCCGCCAGGTGGTGATGGCGCATGGCCATTACGTGCCGGACGAGGAGTGGCGCGACCAGTCCCACCGCTCCTGGCTGCTGAGCGACGCGGCGATCGCGGCGACCGGGGCGGACTATATCGCCCTCGGCCACTGGGACCGGCCGACCCCCGTCGGCGACGGCAGCGTCCCCGCCTACTACTCCGGCTCGCCCGACCTCGCCGGCACGGTGAACGTGATCCGCATGGCCGAGACCGTCAGCGTCGAGCGGGTGCCGCTCCACTGGGCGGAGGGCGATGCGGTGCCCCCGCCTTACCAATCACCGCCCTACCGCTCGCCGCCCTCCCGGTAGTCGCCGAAAGGCTTGTCCCGCGCGCTCAGCTGGGCGCGCACGCTGCCGCCATCGCGCTTGAACCCGGCGCGATAGTCGAGGCTCGCCTTAGTGGTGAAGGCCAGTGCCTGCAACTCGGTGCCGGCGCGGATGGCGGCGCGCAGCCCCATCGCCTCCATCGCGCGATGCACGCTGCGCTTGTTGATCTGGGCGAGCTCGGTCGGGATCATCGCGATGCGGGCAGCGACCTTCAGCACCTCATCCTCCAGCGCGGCGGCGGGGAAGGCGCGGTTGGCGAAGCCCTTGGCCACCGCCTCGATGCCGGTGATGCCATCGCCGGTCAGCATCATCTCCATGGCGTTGCGCATCCCCATCAGCCAGGGGTGGAACTGATTGTCGGGCGGTGACATCAAGCGCACCGGGGGGTAGCCGATATTGGCGTCCTCGGCGACGTAGACGAGGTCACAGCAGGTGGCGAGCTCGCTGCCGCCGGCGAGGCAATGGCCGTGCACCTGGGCGATCACGGGCTTGGCGAGATCCCAGATGCGCATCCAGCCATCCACCACATGGCGCGCCCATTGGCCGGGCCCGCCGGCGGTGTGGTAGGGCTGGTCGACCGCGTTGTTGGCGGAGAGATCATAGCCCGAGGAGAAGCTCGGCCCGGCGCCGCGGACGATCATCACCTTCACGTCCGGATCGCGGTCGGCCGCCGCCAGCGCGTCAAGAATGGCGCCGCGCAGGGCGTTGTTGAGGGCGTTGCGTTTTTCCGGCCGGTTGAGTGTGAGCCGGCGAATGCCCTCGGCGGGGGTGTCGATCAGCAGGATGTCGTCGGCCATGATGTCCTCCCATTGGGTTTGCGGCGATGTTCCGCCCGGCCGGGGCGCGCGGCAAGGGGGTGGCATCGGGGGGCGATCGGCGGTCAAATGGATGATCCATTGAGGAGCCCGGCCATGACCAACCCCTTCGATCCCGCCACGGCGGATTATCCCCGCGACGTCGTTGGCTACGGCCGCAACCCGCCCGATCCGCGCTGGCCCGGCGGCGCGAAGCTCGCGCTGCAGATCGTCATCAACTACGAGGAGGGCGGCGAGAAATCCGTGCTGCATGGCGATGACCGCAGCGAAAGCTTCCTCACCGAGCACATAACCACCCCCATGATCGGTGAGCGCGCGCTGACGGCGGAGAGCCTGTGGGAATACGGCAGCCGCGTCGGTTTCTGGCGGCTGTGGCGGCTGTTCACGGCGCGCAAGATCCCCATCACCGTCTACGGGGTGACAATGGCGATGGGCCGCAACCCCGAGGCGGTAGCGGCGATGCGCGAGGCGGGCTGGGAAATCGCCACCCACGGCATGCGCTGGAACGTCAATCCGCCCGAGGACGAGGCGGGCGAGCGTGCCGAGATCATCGAGACCCTGCGGCTGCACGAGGAGCTATGCGGCAGCCCCGCCCTCGGCTGGTACAACCGCTCCACCGCCCGCACCTACCGGCTGCTGAGCGAAATCGGCGGCCTGCTCTACTTCGCCGACAACTACGCCGATGACCTGCCGTTCTGGGCCGATATCGCGGGTAAGCCCGAGTTGTTCGTGCCCTACACGCTCGAAGTGAACGACATGAAGTTCGCCGTCTCCAACGGGTTCGGCGATGCCGAGCAGTTCTTCATCTATCTGCGCGATACGTTCGACGTGCTCTACGCCGAAGGGGTGGCGGGGATGCCGCGGATGATGAGCGTCGGCCTGCATGGGCGGCTGGCCGGGCGGCCGGGCCGCACGGCAGGGCTTATGCGCTTCCTCGATCACGTCGCCAAGCACGACGGCGTGTGGGCCACCACGCGGGCCGAGATCGCCCGGCACTGGCGGCGCGAGCATCCGCCGGGGGTGTTGAAGACGCGGTGGTGATGGGGGAGATATTTTTCCATATTTCCTAGGAAATTTCGCTTGACAGCCTGAAGCAGTTAAATTAAGACGCTACTCCGTAATTAGGAGTGACGAAGACCACATGACGCGACTGCCTGCCCCTCGCCCGGACGCGACCGACCGCATTGCCGCCGTTTTGGCCGGCTTGCTGGCGCTGCTGGCCGCCCTGATGGGCGTGGCCGGGCGCCGCGGCGTGCGCATGGGGGCGATCGGTGTGGGGCCGCATGAGGACGAATATGCGGGCGTGATGGCCTGCGTGCTGCGCGCCGAGGCGGAGGCGGACTTCACATACGAACCTTGGGTGGAATGGGTGGCGGTGCCGGCGCCGTGGCGCAATGGGCGGCTATTGCCGCGCCGGCACGAGGCCCGACGCGTGCGGCCCTGCGGGGTGCGGCCGGTCGCGCGGATGCGGGGGCCGCCTGTGCGCGTTCACAGTTCCAGAACTGAAAGAACCGGCATCGCATAACGCGGTGCGCGGGGGATGCCGCATGGCTGCGGCGCTGCTCTTTCACAATCGTATCTGGGCGGCGGTGTCGGTGAGACCGAGCCGAATTTGGAAACACGCACGGCCCGTGGCAGTTTACGAATTTAGGAATTGAGGAGCCCTCAAATGGGGAACGGCGAAGGTCTACGCCAGGTGTTGCGCCAGGCAGGCCGAAAATTGACGCTGGTCGATGTTGGCGCGCGGTGGGGGGTGAACCCCAATTGGGCCGGGCTTGAAGATCAGACGCGCATCATCTGTTTCGAGCCTGACCCGACCGAGTGCGAGCGCCTGCGCGCAAATGCGCCGCCGAACATCATCTATGCCCAGACCGCGCTGGCCGAGGCCAACGGGCCGATGCCGCTGTGGATTACCGTGGACCCCGCATGCACTTCGCGCTACCGGCCACACGACACCCTGGTGGCAACCTATCCGGCATTGACGGTGATGCGGCCGAAGGAATGCATTGAGCTGGAAGCACGCAGCCTCGATGACGTGCTGGCCAGCGAAGGACTGCCGGCGCCGGACGTGATCAAGCTGGATACTCAGGGCTCCGAACTCGATATCCTGCGCGGTGCGGCTGGCAATCTTGCAGGTTGCAGCGCGATCGATGTCGAGGTGGAGTTCAGTGCCCTCTATGAAGGCGCGCATGTGTTTGCCGATGTCGACGCGTTCTTACGCGGGCACGGATTCTCGCTGTGGAAGTTCGTGGATATCGTTCACCATGAAACTCGGATTGCCGGTATCGGCAACCCCGTGATGGTCTACGGCGATGGCGGCCGTTGCGTGTCGGCCGATGTTGGTCCAGGCAGGCTCTTCTGGGGACAGGCCCACTATGTGCGCACCGAGATGTTGCCAGAGAATTTCGGCGATTTCTGCATCAACGGGCGGAGCAAAGCTGACGCCTACGCGGCAATTGGCGCGGTCGCCCTGCTCGGCGATCTCGATTTGGCAATCGCGATGACAGCGGCGCTCGACGGGGTTCCGGCCGCGGAGGCGTTGAGCCGCGTGCTTACCCCGCGCGAGCCGCGCACACTGCTCCATCGCATCGCGCGCAAGGCCCGGAGGCTGCTGTCCCGGCAGGGGTGAACGCGTGTCACCGGTCCGCCAGCACCGCTTGGGCGCGGGCGATCAGCATGGCCCAG
>CAIPLM010000330.1 GCA_903865895.1 uncultured Rhodospirillales bacterium
ACAGTTGAACGAATAGAAGCGGCGCCTCGGCCAATGCGAATCAATGATGCGCAACTTATCGGCATCGCGAGCTAAAATTACGTCGTGGCGTTACGAAATTCTCTTTTCCGCAGCCTGCTAGGTCACGAACACCCTAGGTCACGATCGCCCTAGGCCACGAACTCATGGACAGCGATCGCCGCCGGGCCTTGTGGTGTTACAAGCTTGCCGGAGTCGGGGCCATGACGCCACGTCGCTTCGAGATCACTGACTTTGAGTGGTCGATCATGCAACCGGTTCTGCCCAACAAGCGGCGGCGAGTGCCGTGGGCAGATGACGGCGTGCATCAGCACGCCGCCAAGATGAAACAGAGCGCGCGGCGGAAGCCATCGCTGGGGACATCGCTGCTGCCCGATGCATGGCGCGCGCGCGGCGGGCTGGCCACCAAGATCCATGCCGTGGTGGACGCCAACGGACCCCCATCGCGCTCAAGGTGAGCGAAGCCCGGTCACGTGACGGCCGCCGCGCAACACGCCAAGGCGCGCGACCTCGGCCTCGAGTTCCGAGATGCGCTGATCCCTGGCCCCCAACGCGCTGGCGACGTCTGCGGCCTCGAAGCGTTGCGGGATGTGTTGTGGGCAGTTCGCGTCCCAGGTTTTGACGGTGAACAGCAGGGTCCGCTCCGGCCTGGCTTTGTAGTCCGGCGGCATCATGCTTGCGGTCAGCCCGTCGTCGTCCTCGACGATGCGCGCCTCGCCCCAGATCTTCACGCGCCGCCGCTGGGCATAGTCGATCAGGAAGAGATGCGCATTGGGTCGCTCGGTGAGGTTGCCCTGGGTGATGTACTGCCGGTTGCCGGCGAAATCGGCGAACCCGATCGTCTGCCCATCGAGCACGTGCAGGAAGCCGGGCGGGCCGCCACGATGCTGGATATAGGGCTGCCCATCGGCATTGACGGTGGCGAGGAAGACGCTGGTCTGGGCGACGATGAAGGCGGCGAGGTCCGGCGTGATGGCGGTCTGCCAGCCGCCGCGCTCCTCCATGCGGGCGTAGGTGGCGCGGGAGCCCTTGCGAGCCTGGATTGCCTTGACCGCGGGCGTGAAGGCGACGTCGCTTGCGGGGGTTTGCATGGTCAGAGTCCGAGATCGCTGAGGGAGGGGTGGTCGTCCGGGCGGCGGCCAAGGGGCCAGTGGAAGAGACGATCCTCGGGGCGAAGGGCGAGATCGTTGATGCTGGCGAGACGGAGACGCATCAGGCCGTGCGCGTCGAACTCCCAGTTCTCATTGCCGTAGCTGCGGAACCACCGGCCTTCGGCGTCGTGCCATTCATAGGCGAAGCGTACGGCGATGCGGTCGTCGCTGTAGGTCCAGAGCTGCTTGGCCAGGCGGTAGTCGTGTTCGCGTTGCCACTTGGCGGCGAGGAATTCGGCGATGGCGGGGCGCCCCTGGAGGAAGGTGGAACGATTCCGCCAGCGGCTTTCCACGGTATAGGCGAGGGCGACGCGGGCAGGATCGCGGCTGTTCCAGGCGTCCTCGGCGAGGCGGGCCTTGGTGGCCGCGGTTTCGGCATCGAAGGGGGGAACCGGGGGGCGGGTTTCCATGGGGGCTCTCTGTGTTTCGTGAGGGGAGGGGGAGCGGCTGGTCGCCGCCGAGGATCAGCCGGGATTTGCCGTGACCCAGCGCGCCTCCTGGGATCAGCCGGGTTGGCCCGACGGGAGGAGAGATGCCCCTTTCCATCCGTGTCCAATAGCCGGCAATATTGGGATTGACCCTTCCGAATTTTGGAAACTTGCATGGACCGCCTGGACTCGATGTCGACCCTCTTGGCCGCGGTCGAGGCAGGGAGCCTCTCGGCGGCCTCGCGCAAGCTCAGCATGCCGCTGGCGACCGTCAGCCGCAGAGTTGCGGAGTTGGAGGCCCATCTGGGCACCCGCCTGCTGGTCCGCACCAGCCGGCGGCTCGCGCTGACCGATACCGGCCGCGACTATGTCGCCGCCTGCCGGCGCATCCTCGAGGAGATCGGCGAGGCCGAGCGGGCGGCCGCGGGCGAATACAGCGCGCCACGCGGCGAATTGCAGATCACCGCGCCGGTTGTTTTCGGGCGGCTGCATGTGCTGCCCATCGTGACCGCCTTCCTCGCCGCCTTTCCGGACATCAACATCCGCCTCGTGCTGGCTGACCGGATGGTCAACCTGCTGGAAGAGCACGCCGACCTTGCGGTGCGCATCGGCGCGCTGGCGGACAGCGCCCTGGTGGCCACCCGTGTGGGCTCGATCCGCCGTGTCGCCTGCGCCAGCCCGGCCTATTTCGCCACCAGCGGCACGCTGCGGCACCCGAGCGATCTCGCCAGCCACAGCTGCGTGACATTCGAGACCTTGATGTCCCCGTCTTCATGGAGCTTCACCCTCGGGCGCGACACCGTCGCGGTCGCGGTGCGTTCGCGCCTGGCCGTGAGCACCGCGGAGGCGGCCATCGATGCCGCCGTCGCCGGTATCGGCATCACTCGCGTCTTGTCCTACCAAGTCGCGGATGCGGTGCGCGCCGGCAAGCTGGCGCTCGCCCTGACAGAGTACGAGCCGCCGCGCTCGCCGGTGAGCCTGGTCACCAATGGCCAGGGGCTGCTGCCGCAGAAGCTGCGCGCGTTCCTGGATTTCGCGGCTCCTCTGCTTCGCGCACGCCTGGAGCGGTGCGAACTCTAGCGGCGCGAGCCATCGCGCTGGCTGGCCGGAGCCCATGCTTGGAAGCGCAGGTTGGACGACGGCCGCTACGGGCCGGTCAGCCAGTTGGCGGCCGCTGAGAAGGGTCGTGTCCGTCGGCGTGGTGGACATTCGGGTGGGGGTTGGGATTGCCATTGAACATGCGGCACTGGCGGCAATTTGGGTTTGCGTGGTCTCGATGGTCGGCGCCATGCGTTCAGCCATCGGCTCGGTCCGCATGTCGCGGCGCTGGAGCTGCCATTCGTCATCTCGCTTGTCGTGGCTCCACTCCTCTCAGGAGTTGGAGCCTCCGACCGATCCGGGGCGGTTCAATCCGGAATTTATGGATTGGCCGGCGCCGTTGAGAGCAGCACGACCAGCATCTCAGTGCCCGTGTTCTCGATGCCATGGTTGCACCAGGACGGCAGGAAGATGTGTGTGCCGGCACCGATCGCCTGGGTCCCGCCGTCGAACATAACGATGCCAGTGCCCGACAGGACCGAATAGGTCTCCTCGGCCTCGTGGCAGTGCAGGTCGAGCTTGGCGTGCGGCGGGACATAGAGGATCACCACGCTGTGGTGCTTCGAGGGAGCCTTGGGATTGGTCGGGTGCACCACCCGGATGCCGCAGACCGGCTCGGTGCCGGCGCCGTAGATCACCGGCAGCCCGTCCTGCACAGTCACGATGCAGGGGAGCGGCTGCTGCGCCGGGCGGGGGATTTTCGGGGTCGGGTTGCCGTGGTCGGATAGAACGCGATAGTCGGCCATGGGTTGGTTCCTTTCAGCGGGAGGTGCCGCCGGCGTTGAGGGCGAGGTTGCCGCCGTCGACGGGGAGGATCACGCCTGTGATCATCGATGCCGCGTCGCTGGCGAGAAAATGGATGGCCGCGGCACAGTCTTCCGACGTCGCCAGGCGGCCGAGGGGAATGCCGCGGATCATCCGGGCGAGGAGTTCCTTGCCGCCCGGAGAATTGGCCAGCTGGGAAAAGCCTGGCGTGTCCACCTGGCAGGGCTGCACGGCGTTGACCCGGATGCCGGCGCCGGCCCACTCGACCGCGAGTTCGCGGGTCATCTGGTTCACGCCGGCCTTGGCGACGCTGAAGCTGACATTGCCGCGGCCGAGCGCCGAACTGCCGCCGATGGAGCTGACATTGACGATCGTCCCGCCGCGGCCGGCGGCCAGCAGCCGGCGGGCGACGGCGCGTGCCATCATGAAGCTGCCGGCCAGGTTCAGCTCGAACATGTGGCGGAACTCGGCCATCGTCACCTGCTCGGGGAGGGTGTGGCTGCCGGAGCCGGCGTTGTTGATCAGGACGGTGACGAGGCCGAGCTCGGTCTGGACGCGGTCGACCACCGTCTCGACGGCGGCCTCGTCGGTGACGTCGCCGGCATAGCCGGTCGCGTCGAGACCCTCGGCGCGCAGGGCGGCCACGGCGTCGTCGAGTTCGGCCGGGCGGATATCCATCACCGCCAAACGGGCGCCGTGCTGGCCGAGCAGGCGGGCGGTGGCCAGCCCGATTCCGGCGGCGCCGCCAGTGACCAGCGCGATGCAGCCTGTCAGGTCATGCAGCTTCATGGGCGGTTCTCCTTCGGTCTGCGGCCGGGGATCGAGGCGATCAGCGCCTGTGTATAGGGGTGCTGCGGGTGGTCGAAGACATCGGCGGTGTCGCCCGTCTCGACGATCTCCCCGTCGCGCATCACATGGACGCGGCGTGCGAGGTAACGGATCACGGCGAGGTCATGGGAGATCAGGATGATCGACAGGCCCTGGCCGAGCAGACCATGGAACAGGTTCAGGAGCTGGGCCTGGGCGGACTGGTCGATGGCCGAGGTGGGCTCGTCGGCGATCAGCAGCGCCGGGCTGGCGGAGAGGGCGCGGGCGACGCTGGCGCGCTGGCGCTGGCCGCCGGAGAGCAGGCGCGGCTTCTTGCGGGCGTCATCGGGGCCGATGCCCATGCGCGCCAGCAGGTCGAGTGACCGAATGTTGGCCTCGGCGGCGGAGCAGCGCTCGTGGAAGCGGCAGGCCTCGGCGACGGCGGCGAGCGCGGTCATGCGGGGGTTGAGGCTGCCATAGGGGTCCTGAAAGACCATCTGCACCTGGCGGCGCAGCGGCCCGGGATAGGCGATGCTGCCGGCATAGACGGGCTGGCCGCGGAACAGCACCTCGCCTTGGCTTGGCGGCTGGAGACCGGCGAGAATCCGCGCCAGGGTCGACTTGCCGCTGCCGGACTCGCCGACGATGCCGATCGACTCGCCGGGCGCGATCGACAGCGTTGCGTCGCGGACGGCGGCGACGCGGCCGAAGCGCATGGCGACACCGCGCGCCGACAGCAGCGGCGCGATCATGCCGCCCGCTCCGGATGCAGGCAGGCATTGGCATGGGCCTCGCCGCGCAGGGGCGGGTGGGGACCAAGGCCGCAGTCGGGCTGGGCGATGGAGCAGCGTGCGGCGAAGCGGCAGCCGGGCGGCCAGTCTCCGACGGAAGGTGGCTGGCCAGCGATGGTGAGCAGCGGCGCGCCGGGCTCGGCGAGCTCGATGCGGGAGCGATTGAGCGCGATCGTGTAGGGATGTCGCGGGGCGGCATTGGCGGGGACGGACTCGACGCAGGCACCGGCATGCATCACCAGAATGCGGTCGCAGACATCGTCGACCAGAGCGAGGTCGTGGGAGACGAGGATGATGGCGGTACCCAGCCGTGCCCGGATGTCGCGCAGCAGCTGCATGATCCCGGCCTGGACGGTGACGTCGAGACCCGTGGTTGGTTCATCCGCCACCAGCAGTTCCGGCGTGCCGGCGATGGCGCAGGCGATCATGACGCGCTGGCGCATGCCGCCGCTGAGCTGGTGGGGATACTGGTCCAGCACCCGTTCGGGACGGCGGATCTGCACGAGGTCGAGCAATTCGCGGGCGCGGGCCGGGACGTCGGTGCCGGGGGTGCCCTGCAGGATGGCCTCGCGAAGCTGGGCTGCGATGGTCATCACCGGGTTGGGGCCGGCCAGCGCGCTCTGCGGCACGTAGCCGACACGGCGGCCGCGGATGTCGCGCCAGGCGTGTTCATCGGTGTGGGCGAGGTCGGTGCCGGCGAGGGTGATGCGGCCGGAGAGGATCGCTGCGCCGCGCCGTCGCAAGGTGCCAATCAGGCTGCGGCAGAGCATCGTCTTGCCGGAGCCGGACTCGCCGATCAGACCAAGCATCTCGCCGGGCTGGAGGCGCAGGCTGGCGTTCTCGACGATCACCAGCGGCGTCGCCCGGCCGCGGGGAATGCCGATGGTGAGGTCGGCGATGTCGAGCAGGCTCATTCGCCGGCTCCGCGTTCACGGCGGGACATTCCCTCGGCGATGAAAGACAGGCCGATGCCGGCCCAGCACAAGGCGATGCCGGGGAAGATGGTCATCCACCAGGCATTCAGCACGAAGGGGCGGCCCTCGCTCATCATCACGCCCCATTCGGCGGTCGGCGGGGCGGCGCCGAGCGACAAAAAGGACAGGCCGGAAATCAGCATGATGACGAGGATGAAGTCGCTCAGCGCATAGGCCAGGGTCTCGGCCGAGACATTGGGTACGAAGTGACGCAGCAGGATGCGATGCCACGGGTAGCCCTGCAGACGGGCGGCCTCGATGTATGCCATGCGGGCTACGACCGAAGCGCGGGTGCGGGCGATGCGGGCGTAGCGGGCCCAGTTGGTCATGGCGAGCACGATGACGATGCTCTTCAGCCCGGGGCCGAACAGGGCGATGAGCGCGATGGCGAGCACCAGCAGCGGCAGGGCGTTGATGGCGTCGATCAGCGACCCCGTCAGCGCGGTGACGATGCGGCTGGTGGCCAGGCTCAGCAGGATGCCGATGGCGGTGCCGAGCACGAGCGGGATGGTGACGCCGAGGAAGGCGACGCCGAGATCGCGATAGACGGCGGCGAAGACGCGGGTGAAGACGTCGCGGCCGAGCTGGTCGGTGCCGAACCAGTAGTCGCGTGACGGCGGCTGGAAGGGGATGGCGACCAGCTCGTTGGGTTGGAACTCGCTCAGCAGCGGCACCGCCGCGCCGGCCAGCAGCAGGAGGGCGAGCATGACCGTGCCACCGGCGATGCCGATCCGTCCCTCGTTCACGCCGCCCCCACGCGCGGGTCGAGCCAGTTGGCCAGCAGGTCGCCGGCCAGGCTGACAGCGACGACGAACAGGCCGAACACCAGGACGATGCCCTGCACCAGCGGGTAGTCGCGGTTGATCACGGCGCCGACCAGGCTGCGGCCGATCCCGGGCAGCGAGAAGATGGTCTCGATAATGACCGTCGAGCCGATCATCACGCCGACCATGTAGGACAGCAGGACGATGCTGGGGGCGAGCGAGGGCTTCAGCAGATAGAACCAGGCGAAGCGCAGGCGCGAGACGCCGCGGATGATGCCGGTCTCGACGAATTCCTCGCCGCGCGTCTGCACCAGCGAGGCGTGCAGCACGCGGGACAGCACGGGCACCAGGTGGGTGCAGATCACCAAAGCCGGCAGCCAGAGGAAGCGCAGATTGCCGGGAAAGCCCGGCTCGTAGCCGATGATCGGCGCGATCCGCCAATGCAGGCCGAACAGGATCAGGCCGATCAGCGCGGTGAAGAAGGTGGGGATGGCGAGCATCACCGAGGTGGTGGCGCGGAAGACATAGGGCACGATCGGGCTGCGCCTTGTGGCGATCAGCAGCGCGAGCGGCACCGCCATGGCCAAGGCGAGCACGAGGGTGACAGCGATGATGCCGAGCGTCACCGGCAGTGATTCGGCGATGATGTCGGCGACATCACGCCTGGTCTCGATCGAGGTGCCGAGCCGGCCGTGCAGCATGCCCCAGGTGTATTCGACGAACTGGGTGGCGGGATCGACGTCCAGCCGGAGGTCGCGGCGCATCTTCTCGATCGCCGCCGGTGGCGCCTCGGCGCCGAGCAGGGCGATCACCGGGTCACCGGGGGCGATGCGGATCAGGCCGAAGGCGATGACCATGACCCAGAGCGCGACCCCGGTGGCGCGGGCCAGCCGGCCGAGGCTGCGGCGCAGGAATGCGCCGCGGGCGGCCTGCTGGTCGTCCGTTGCCATGGGCTCAGTTGGTCGGCAGGCCCGGGGTAGTCTTCACGAACAGCCATTCGCCGGGCGTCACCGCCTCCATGACCCCGGGCGTGTGGCGCATGCCGCTCAGCGAGAACTGCGAGGTCAGCGGGATGTAGGACGCGTCCTCCACCGCCATCAGTTCGACCTTGTGCAGCAGCGTCTTGATCTTCTCCCGGTCGGTGATCGAACCGGCCTCGTTCAGCAGCGCCTCGGCAGCGGGGTCGGCGAAGCCGGAGTTGACCGACCAGGCGCCGCCGGGGGCGAACCAGTTCTGCAATTGCAGGATCGGCGTTGCCGCGGCGTTGCGGAACAGCACCAGCTCATAGTTGCGGGCGCGGATGCGGGCGCTGATCTCGGCGTCCGGCAGCGGCTTCACGTTGGCGGTGATGCCGATCTTGGCGAGTTCGGCGGCGACCACCTGCCCGGCCTCGGCCCATTGCGGGCGGGCGGGGATGATCATCTCGAACGAGAAGCCAGTCGCGAACGGCGTCTCGGCCAGTTTCGCCTTCGCGGCGGCGAGGTCCTGCGCGCCATCCTTCGGCAGCGAGCACTGGAAATACGGGTTGCCGGGCTTGAAGGCATAGGCGCAGGCCGGCTCGGCGATGCCGAAGAAGGCGATGTTCGCCATCTTGCGACGATCGACGGCGAGCGACATCGCCTGACGGACGCGCTTGTCCTTGAGCGCCGCGTTGGGCTGGCCGGCATAGTTGTTGGTGGCGAGCATGAAGGTGCCGGGCTCGGCATGCGGCACCACCGCGACTTTGGCGGCGTCGACCTGGGCCTTCGCGTTCAGCGGTAGGGTATAGACGTAGTCGATCGCGCCCTGCTGGAGGGCGAGCAGGGCCGAGGTGCCGTCGGGAATGACGATGATCCGCACCTCGTCGACGGCCGGCCTGCCCCAGTAGTGCGGGTTGGCCTTCAGCACCATGCGGTCGGTGCCCGGCGTCCATTCAGTGAGCATCAGCGGGCCGGCGCTGACCGGCTTCTTGAAGTATTCCGCCGGGGTCTTGGCGTCGATCTGCGCTTTGGGATGGATGCCCATGAACTGCGAGGCCAGCGCGTATTTGAAGTCCGGATAGGGCGTGCTGAGCGTCCAGACGATCTTGTCCGCGCCTTCCGCCCGGGCGCCGGTGATTTTGGCGACATAGGCGCTGCTGATGCCCGATGCCTTCCACCGCGTATAGGCGAGCACCGCGTCCTCGGCCAGCACGGGGCTGCCGTCGGAATACTTGGCGCCCTTGCGGATCGTCTGGGTGATGGTGAGCCCGTCGGTCGAGACCGTCTCGGCCTCGATCAGATCCATGCGCGGGGTCAGCGACTGGTCCTGACGGTAGAGGAGGCCCTGCTGGGGATAGGCGGGCTGGTAGTCGGTGTTGGGACCGCCATTGGCGGGGTCAAGGCTGTTGGTACGGCCGACGATGGCCATCGTGAGCACGCCACACTGGGCCGAGGCGACCGGCGTCGCGAGCGTGCAGTTGGGTCCCGGATCGGCCTTGGCCGGCATGGCGAAGGCGAAAGCTGCGCCCGCGAGCAGCAGCGATGGAAAGGTCCTGGCTGGCGTCATGACGTTGGCCCCCTATTCTTATTGGGATCAGCTTGCCGAAAACTGTGATCACAGACACTCTGTCCATCGCAGCTTCGCTTGTCCAGTCCTGGAGAGACTTTTTTTATGCTTGGGGAATTCGCAACGAGGACGACCGACGGCGAGCCGCTCGGCCAGGCGGTGCGCGCCATGCTGTCGGAACGGCTGATGGCTGGGGCCTATGCGCCGGGTGACAAATTGTCGCTGCGCAGCCTGGCGGCCGCGTTCGGTGTTTCGATGATGCCGGTGCGCGAGGCGGTGAGCCGCCTGGTCGCCGACGGGGCGCTCGAGGTGACGCCCAACCGTGCCCTGCGGGTGCCCGTGCTTGACGTTGCCCGGTTTCGCGAACTCACTGCGCTGCGGATCGAGGTCGAGGGCCTCGCCGCAGCCTGGTCGGCGGAGCGCCGCGTAGAGGCCAATCTCGCGGCCATCGCCGAGGCCGAAGCTGGCTTCCGCGTGGAACGCGCCCGACCGGCGCCGGACCTCGCCCTCACGGTGGCGATCAATCAGAAACTGCATTTCGCGATCTATCGCGCCGCCCGCTCGCCCATGCTGGTGGAAATTATCACTGGCCTTTGGCTGAAGGCGGGGCCGATCCTGAACCTGGACATGGCAACCAACCCCGCGCGGGTCTCCAGCGGCACGGGCGAGCGCTATCACACGGCGGCCCTGGCGGCGATCCGGGCCCGCGACCCAGCCGGCGCGCGCGACGCCATCGCCGGGGACATCGCACAAGCCTGCGATTACATCATTTCGCTGGGCCGTCTCCCCTCGAACTGACCACCGCGACAAATCCACGGCTGCCTCACCTCCGACCGGCAACGGTAGTACACGACGCCACCCACGCGCACGTTGGACGCAAGGCCCGCGTTGATCTGCTTCCAGCACTCGGTACAGACCGCCTCATGGACGGCGATCTGACGGGCAACTTCCTCGGCATTGGGAATGGCGGCTCCTACAGGCGTTCGATGATGCGGAAGGGGCGGCTGCCGGCGGCTGGGCTGTCGCGGGTGGCGAAGGTCTCGTCACTGGCAAATCATGATCGCCCAGCCAAGATCATCGCAATCAAATGACCCGCTCTGCACTCGCTATTCCGGGCGCTGAGAGCGAACTGTCGCTTAACGGCGAAGCACGGAGAGCGCCATGAACCGGATCATCCCCCAGACCCAAAACCCCACCTGGGGCTTCTCGGCGTCGACGCCGATGAACGTCGCGATGTCGGCATGGGGCACCCCGAATCCGGCCATCGCCCTGCCCGTGCGCCGGTTCTCCTCGCTCGGCTCATACTTTCGCGTCATGGCTTGCCTCCACTGCACGCGCCGGGGCGATGGCCGTGAACGTTTTGCCTCCTGCCTCCAGCATGGCGCTGTGGCCGGTGAACGCCTGCCAACGCAGCACGGCAACGTCCACATAGGCCGGCGACAGCTCGATCGCGTGACAACAGCAGCCAGCCATCTCGGCAGCGATCAAGGTGGTGCCCGAGCCCGAGAACGGCGCGTAGACCGCCAGGCCGGGCCTGGTTGGGGGGATTACCGTTTCCCAACCCACCCAATCAGGAATTCAACTTCAGATCCGCATTCGAACTGTTAAAATGGACAATTTCAAAGCGCTCTGACCTGAGGCTAAAGCCTACGTGGTCCCAAGTCGCGGAGAGAACCGGCCCTTCGGAGAGAGATTCGGGCGTTCGTTCCGCCCTCGGAGCCCCAGGTCATCCGCGCAAAACCGCAGGACTCCTGCGGTTTTCAGCCCCCACGAACCCGCCGGAGAGCGGATTCGCAGAAGGGTGGTGGTGTAGGTCAGGGAACGGGGGACGAACTGTCTCTTGGGGGCGCGGAGGGGATGACCGCGCCGGGGAGCTTCCGCTCCTCAGCGATAATGCCGGGTGATGCGTCGCGTGGAACGGAATGCTTGGCACGCATCTTCCCATGGGCCAGGGCGTACTTCTGACCGAGTCCGGTACCGGGTCCTTGGACGTTCGAAAGCATCGCACTGGGGTCGTGAATAGGGAAACGGGTAGGGCGTGTACTGAGGCTGATCTGTCGCTGACTCCCTGGAGCGCCGATCCGTGGAGGGCAGTGAGCTTGAACGCTGAGTATTGCCGGGCGGGATTCCACGGGGTCGGAAAGACATATAATATGATTTAATATTGACGCTCAGTTGGTGGTCTGGAATTATCGGCGCCATCAGCCGGTCGTACGAAGCCGGCGAAACACCATAGGAGGATCGCCGATGCGTCGTACTTTGCTTGCCGTTGCCCTGCTGGCCGCTCCAGCGGTTGCCCAGGCACAACCCTATCAATTCACGTACATCACTCACGGCACCGCGGGTGCACCGTTCTGGCAAACGGTGAAGAACGGGATGGACGAGGCGTGCGCTGCACTGGCGGTGAAGTGCCAGATCACGTTTCTCCAGAAGACTGGCAACCTTGCAGAGGAATTGAACGCGCTTAACGCCGCGATCGCGCAGCATCCCGACGGGATCGTCATGACCCTGCCGAGTGACACCATCTTCACGCAGGCACTACAGGATGCGGTTAAAGATGGAATCCCGATCGTCGTCACGAATACGAACCCCAAGAAGGAACTGCCCGGGGTCGGCGTGCTTCCCTACATCGGGCAGGACCTCGAGCAGGCTGGCTACGAGTTGGCGCGCGGCCTGTCGGCGCAGTTTCCGAAGACGGGTCCGATCCACGTTCTGATCGGCGTTTCGATTCCGGGGCAAAACTGGGCCGAGCAGCGAGCCGCGGGCGTCGAGCGGTTCGTCAAGGAATATGCTGCGAGCAACTCCGGCCGCGACATCACCTTCAAGCGCCTTGATTCCGGGACCGACCTCGCGATTACCGGCAGTCGCGTGTCGGCCTACCTGCAGGGCAATCCGCAGACAACGGCGTATATCGACATGGGTTACTGGCACGCTGGCGTCGCTGCCGTCCTGCGTCAGGACAATGTGCCGCCGGGCAAGCTGTTGATGGCCGGCTTTGACATGGTGCCTGCTGCTCTCAATGAGATGAAGCGCGGCTACATCCAGGTGCAAGTTGATCAGCAGCCCTTCCTGCAGGGCTACCTGCCGATCGTTCAGCTCTATCTTCGCGCGAAGTACAAACTCGGGGCCTGGGATGTTAATACCGGCAAGGCTCTCGTCGGGCCGGCGGATGTCGACACGCTTCTGAAGTTGTCCGCTGAGGGTAAGCGATGAACCAGCCGACGCCCGGCGGAGCAGTGACAAGTCCCGGCGGCCAACGCCGCCGGGCACTCACCAAGCGCCTCCTGTTGCTCCCGGAAATCAGCGGCATCGTGCTGCTGGTCCTGGTCACGGTCGGCTTCGCGATCGTCGCACCTGCGTTCCTGTCGATGCGCAGTGTAGTGAATATTCTCAACATCATGCCGGAGCTTGGTCTGGTCGCGCTTGGGACGACTATTTTGATCATCGCCGGGGAGTTCGATCTCTCGGTGGGTTCGGTCTTCGCACTGGTGCCGATGGTGATGCTTTGGCTCGTTAATCTTGGCGTGCCGCCGGCCGCTGCGATGGCGCTGTCACTGATGGTCGGCATGGCGATCGGCGCAGCCAACGGCTACATCACCCTTCACTTTGCAATACCGTCGTTCATCACCACGCTGGGCATGCTCTTCATTGCGCGGAGCCTCGCGGTGATCTTGTCAAATCTTGCGCCGCCGGCTTTCCCGCCGGGTATGCCGGTTGATTTTCTGGTAGCGCGGATCGACCGGGTTCAGGTGTCGGTGATCTGGCTATTGGTGATCTGCGCCATCGCCGCGGTGATCCTGCATCGCACCAAAATCGGCAACTGGATCTATGCGACCGGGGGTGCTCAGCAGGCCGCGCGCGACATGGGCATCAATACGCGCGCGGTTAAGCTCTCCTGCTTCGCGGCCTGCTCGCTGCTGGCCGGCTTCGCGGGCATGATCCAAACCTTCCGCATGCAGGCGCCGATGGCCAGCGCCGGAGACGGCATCGAATTGCAGGCAATCGCTGGTGCGGTCATTGGCGGGACGGCCCTGACGGGCGGCGTCGGCTCGGTGCTTGGCGCCTTGCTTGGCACGATCCTGCTGCGGGTGATCGATACCGGCATGACGATGTCGCGAGTCGACGCCAACTGGTTCCAACTGGCCATCGGCGTGCTCACGGTGTTGTCCGTGGTGGTGAACGTTGTCATTCGCGGCCGCGCCGCAAGGATGCGGGCATGAGCGATCTTCCATTTCTCCGCTGCGAGAACCTGCAAAAATGGTACGGTGGTGTCCATGCGCTGAAGGATGTGACGCTGGAGTTCGGTCGCGGCGCCGAGGTCGTCGGCCTTCTCGGTGACAATGGCGCTGGAAAATCAACCCTCATCAAGATTCTCTCTGGCGCCCATCGGCCGGACACCGGCCGTATCCTGATTGACGGCACCCCGGCCCGGATCAGATCGCCGCGTGACTCAATGAACTTGGGCATCGAGACTATCTATCAGTACACCGCGATGGCGCCGCAGATGAGTATCGCCCGAAACATCTTCATCGGCCGCGAACCGATGCGGTTCAACTGGCTAGGCCCGCTCGGACTGCTCGACCGTAAGATGATGAACCGCGTTGCCCTTCAGGCTCTGCGCGACGTCGATTTGCATCTGCGCTCCGCTGACACGCCGGTCGAGGAGTTGTCGGGCGGCGAGCGACAGGGCGTGGCCATCGCACGGGCCATGCATTTCAGGTCGAAAATGCTGATTCTTGACGAGCCGACGAATCATCTTTCGCTCAAGGAGACGACAAAGGTGCTCGACTATGTCTCGGCGCTCCGCGCCCAGGGGGTGAGCAGCATCTTCATCTCGCACAACCTGCATCACATATATCCGATCGCCGACCGCATGATCGTCATGGCACGGGGTGCCGTGGTTGCCGAACTCAATCGTGGCGACCTGACGATTGAGGAAGTCGCGAGGTTGATCGTCTGATGGCCAGGATGCTGGATGGCCGCAAGGCCCTGATCACCGGCGGCGCGGGCGGTCTTGGCGAGGCGCAGGCGGCGGCGTTGATCTCCGATGGCGCTGACGTCCTGCTGCTGGACAACCGGGCCGATGGTCTTGCCGAAGTCGCCGCGCGCCTGGGTGCGGATTATCTCGTCGCCGATCTCGCCGATCCCGCGGGCTGTGTCGTCGCGCTCGGTCAGAAGGCAGACGAACTCGACATCCTGATCAACAACGCTGCCATCAACCCGCTCAAGCCGATCGAAGCCTATGACCTGGCAGAATTCACACGGGTACAGACGGTCAACGCGACGGCGGCTTTTGCGCTTGTCCAGGCAGTGATCCCGGGCATGAAGCGGCGCGGCCGTGGCGCCATCCTCAACATCTGCAGCGTGACGCTGAGCGGCTGGTGGGCAGATATGGTGCCCTATATTGCCTCGAAGGGGACCTTGCTGGGCATGACGCGCGCGATGGCACGCGAACTCGGTCCGGCAGGCATTCGGGTCAATGCGATCAGCCCGGGTGCCATTCCCACCCCGCTTGAACGTGAGGTTTGGGCGGCCAAGCTGGCCGAGTATGAGGCCTACCTGCTCGACCGCCAGGCCTTGAAATTCAGGGGGAGTGCCGAGGACATCGCTCAGGCCGCGCTGTTCCTCGCGTCTGACCGCGGGCGCTTCATCACCGGCCAGAACCTTGTCGTTGATGGCGGATGGTGGATGCAATGAGGCGCGATGCCGATCGCGGCTTGCGAGGCATGCACGGGCATATCGTCGAGCAGCTCGGCCGCAGCATCGTCAACGGTGAGATTGCCGTTGGCGAAGTGTTGCCGCCCGAAGCGGAGATGCTTGAGCGCTTTGCTGTCAGTCGGACTGTGTTGCGAGAGGCTCTGCGGGTGCTGGGCTCGAAAGGCCTAGTTGAAAGCCGGCAGAAGGTTGGCACCCGGGTCCGCAATATCGCGGCCTGGAGCCTGCTCGATCCTGACGTGATGTCGTGGTTGGAGACGCGGTCGCTTACTCCGGACCTGCGTGACCGCCTGCTAGAGTTCCGCCGCATCTTCGAGCCAGCCGCGGCTGCCCTGGCTGCGCAGCGTGCGACGCCGGCCGACCGCGCCGCCCTCGCGGCTGCTGTCGCCGGCATGAAAAATGCCATCAACGACCCGGCCGACTATTTCAATGCCGACCTTGCCTTCCACAAGCATCTGTTCGCTGCTACCGGCAACCCATTCCTGGTTTCACTTGGCCACGCGGTGCTGGGGTTGCTGAGTTTTGCCTTCAAGCTCCAGCAACATTCGCTGATCACCTGGAAGATCGGTTTGAAGATGCACACGGCATTGCTCTTCGCGATTCAAACCGGTGACGCCGCCGCTGCCGGCGCAGCCATGCTCGACATCATCAACCGAGCTGGTGCCGAACTCGATGAATTCATGCACTCCGCAGGAGCACAGGCCGACCAATGAAGATCGAAGCGATCGAGACACTGCGGCTGTCGGAGTTCGGCAACCTGTTGTGGGTGCACCTGCATACCGACACCGGCATCGTCGGCCTGGGGGAAACGTTCTTCGGGCCGCAGGCGGTCGAGGCGCATATTCACGAAACGGTAGCGCCGCTCTTGCTCGGCCGCGATCCCCTTGAGATTGAGCGGATCAGCCGTCAACTCCAGCGGGGATATCTCGGGTTCACGGGCACGGGCGTGGAGATGCGCGCGGCGTCGGCTATCGACCTGGCTCTATGGGACATATTCGGCAAATCGACCGGACTCCCGGTCTGGCAGCTTCTCGGCGGGCTCGCCCGACCCTCAGTGCGGATCTACAACACCTGCGCCGGCTATAAATATATTCGCAGCAATGACGGCCAGCGCAGCGATAACTGGGGATTGCCGCAGAAATCCGACACCGGCCCCTATGAAGACCTCGACGCCTTCCTCAATCGTGCCGACGAGTTGGCGCGCTCGCTGCTCGACCAGGGCATCACGGCAATGAAGATCTGGCCATTCGATCCAGCTGCCGAGGCGTCGGATGGGCGGTTCATTTCGGACGACGACCTTGAGATCGCACTGGAGCCGTTCCGCAAGATCCGCGCCGCGGTGGGCGGCAAGATGGAAATCATGTGCGAACTGCATTCGCTGTGGGACCCAGGCACCGCTGAGCGGATCATGACCGCGCTTGCGCCCCTGCGCCCGTACTGGATCGAAGATCCGATCAAGATGACCAGCGCGAAGGATCTGGCTTGCCTACGCCAACGCACCCGTCTCCCGGTCTGCGGCAGCGAGACCCTGGCCACGCGCAGTGCTTTCCGGGAGTTCCTCGAGGCCGATGCGCTTGATTTTGTGATGCTTGACCTCGCCTGGTGCGGAGGCTTGTCGGAAGCCAAGAAGATCGCAACCCTCGCCGAGACCTGGAACAAGCCAGTTGCACCACACGATTGCACGGGCCCCGTTGTTTTGACCGCTTCGTGCCACCTGTCCCTGAATGCGACCAATGGCCTCATTCAGGAGACCGTCCGTGCCTTCACCACGGGGTGGTACACCGAGGTTGTCGACACGCTGCCGAAAATCGAACGAGGCCGTGTGTATCCCTCGCGCGTGCCTGGGCTCGGTCTGGCGCTCAAGCCGGAGCGGTTCGCCATGCCCGACTGTCACCGCCGCCTCAGCGCTGCCTAGGCCCGTCATGCGCACCGAAATCCTGTCGATCCATGATGTGGCCAATGGCGTTGGCGAAAGTCCGGTGTGGGACGCCGGTATCTTGCGCTGGGTCGATATCACTGGGCGTGCCGTTCATGCGCTACGGCCGGATGGCACCATCGACAGTCAAGCGATGCCCGACTTCCCATGTTTTCTTGCGTTGCGACGCGGAGGTGGCGCGATCGTCGGGCTGCGCAACCGGCTGTGCCACCTGGACCTCAGCACCGGGGCAACCACCACATTTCATATGGTCGAACCGGATCGCTCGGACAACCGCTGCAACGAGGGTGGCGTGGACCCTGCCGGGCGTCTTTGGTTCGGCACCATGCAGGACAACCTCACGCCGACTGCGGAACCGAAGCCGATCGCCGCGGCCACCGGTGCACTCTACCGCTTCGATCCCGGTGGGGTCTGCACCCGCATGCTCGACGGCGTTGGCCTTTCGAATACTCTCGCCTGGTCGCCTGACGGAGGACTCATGTACTTCGGCGACACGCTCGAGAACCGGATCCGCACCTACCGCCTCGATCCGGATGGCGGCATTGTGGACAGTGCTGATTTTCATGTCGCGGGGCTGGCTGGCGCCTGCGACGGGTCAACACTCGATGCCGAAGGGTATCTGTGGAACGCCCGCTTCGGCGCGGGATGTCTTATCCGCTTCGCCCCTGACGGCTCGGTCGATGCCAGGATCGATCTGCCAGTCACCAACCCAACTTCCTGTTGCTTCGGCGGTTCTGATCTGCGGACGCTGTATGTGACCTCCGCACGCTTCGGGCTGTCGGATGCCGCCCTGGCCGCCAACCCCCAGGAGGGCGCCCTCGTCGTGCTCTCAACCGATATCCAAGGCCTCCCGGCAAATCGATTTGCTGGCTGACATCTTCAGAAAGGATCACCGACATGCGTTTGACCGCGACCAAGGCGCCACGCGCCATAACGATGTGGGATTTTTCGTGGTTGGAGCGGCGTTGGCCAGGAGCCGGGTTTGAGGACTGGGACGCCGCTCTGTCCGCGCTCGTGGAACGCGGTTACGATAGCGTCCGGATTGATCCCTATCCTCACCTGTTGGCGATCGACCCGCATGCCGAATATCGTTTGATCCCGGTCTGGACGCAGCACGATTGGGGCGCACCGTACGCCATGAATGTACGGATTCATGATCCCCTGATGGATTTCCTGCGCGCATGCCGGCGTCACGGGGTCGGCGTTGGATTGTCGACGTGGTTCCGTCAGGATTCGATGAACTATCGCCTGCGGATCAAGACCCCCGAAGACCATGCCGCCATCTGGGCACGCACCCTGGAACTGATCGACAAGGCAGGCCTTTCGGACACCCTGATCTATGTCGATTTTTGCAACGAGTGGCCGATCCCGACCTGGGCGCCCTTCTTTGCCAATACGCCGGGTAGCAGGGTCGGCGACTGGCACAGCGCAGCCTCGATGCAATGGATGGAGCGCTCGATCAAGGCGCTGCGCCCGTCGGCGCCCGACCTCGACCTCACGTATTCCTTTACGCGCGACCTCCTCAATCCAGAGAAGCTGAAGGCCGATATCGGCTTTCTCGACTTTCTCGAGCCCCATATCTGGATGAGCTACACGACCGATTTTGATTCTCAGATCGGCTACGCTCTGCAGAATTTCGATCCTGTCGGCTACGAACTCCTTGCTGCCCGAGGACCGCGCCACTATCGCGCCGATCCGGCGAAATGGCAGCGCGGGCTGACGGATGCGATTGACATTATGGCCGACTGGTCGGCCCGCACTGGCAAGCCGATGGCGAGCACGGAGTGCTGGGCGACAGTTAACTACAAGGATGGCCCTGGGCTCGATTGGGACTGGGTGATCGAACTTTGCGAGATCGGCACGCGTCACGCGACCAACAGCGGGCAGTTTGTCGCAGTCGGAACCTCAAATTTCTGTGCGCCGCAGTTCAACGGCATGTGGCGTGACATTGAATGGCATCAGAAATTGACAGCGCATATTCATGCAGGGCGCGTTCCCAACCGTCAGTAGAGTAGGCGCCTGGTCCCCCACGAAGGTCACCTACCTCGCTTGGTGACCTTCGTGTTGGTTTGAGCCATCCAATTCGAGATTGTCTGTTCACACTCATCCCAATAGCCGCTTCAGCACATCGATTACCGACGCCTCTCCCACGAGCAGTAGGAGGACGATGATGCCGAGCACGAGCTCGATGCGGCCGAGCCGCGCGTTCACGTGCTTCCAACGTTCGGCACAGACGGCTTCGTGCACGGCGATCTGCCGCGCGACTTCCTCGGCATTGGGCATGGGTTCCTCCTAGAAGCGTTCGACGATGCGGAAGCTGCGGCTGTTGGTGGCGGGGTGGTCCCGCACGACGGTTGCCTCGTCACCCGAAGCAGCGATCGCGCCCCACAGGCAGCGGATGTTCAGTTCGCTCAGCGCCAGGCCGGTGTCCGGGATCCACAGCGCGTCGCCGGCGGCGCCAAGAGTGGTCACCATGGCGCGGTGCTGGGCGCGGATTTCGCTGTTGGAGAGCAGCGGCAGGATAAAGCGGGTGATCCGCGGATTGGCCAGCGCCGGCACGGGGAACTCGGCACCGGTCAGCGGGTTGCGGTCCCGCCGGTCGAGCATCAACCGTCCCTCGGTCACGCCATAGGCCATGGCGCGCGACACGCGCCACATCGGACCCGCAACCAGACGGCCGAGATCAATGATACTGGCGGACGGCGCCGCGACGCCGATCTGCATGTAGCGCCCGGTTGCGGCTGACGAGCGCAGCAGGACGACATTGCCGTTGGCGGCATCACTGGTCGCGGCGGCGAGGATGCCGCTGTCGTGGGTCAGTACGGTGGCGTCGAGCGAACTGCCGGTGGACGCGAGCGCCTTTGCCTGTCCGGTGTTCAACTGCCGGGCATAGAAGGCGATGCGGCGGATGTAGCTCCGGCCGGACGCGGTGCCTGGCGCGCCGCCCCACGAGCCGCCGCCCAATCCCATGGTGGTCAGAATGCCGGCGTAGCTCGGCACCGGTGAGCGGGTGACCGGGGTGGCGGCGTTGCAGGCCAGGGCGATGCCGGAAGGGCCGAATGTGGCCACTGCGCGGTTTGCCGTCCCCTCGATTGCCGAGAGCGAGGGCGGCGAGGAATAGTTGCCGTGGATGCTGTCGAGCTGGGTGACGCCGATGTTGGCGAAGACGCCGGATTGGGTGAGATAGACCGAATCCGGGAAGGCCGCGGTCGCCGGGGTGAACGACCAGGGGACGATGACGCCGACCCCGCCGGTGATTCCGGTGAAGTCGACCAGCACCGACAGGCCGGCGGCGCCGTCGATCGCCATACCGGCGATCAATTGCTGGTCGACGGCGCGGGTCGTGGCGGCTGGGGCGCCGACATTGGGGAGGATCGGACTGGTGGCGAAGGCACCGAGTTCCATCTGCGGCAGCCCAACCCGCAGGGTGACGTCGATAGTCGCGCCCGAGGCGAAGTTGAGCTTGAGATAGGGCATGATGCTGGCGACGGTGGAACCGGCGACCGTTCCGGTAGTCGAGAAGCGCCGCAGGACGCTGTCCACGCCGAGCCCGGCGGACACGAGGCTGGAGCCGACGTAAGCCAGGGCGCCGGTGTATTCGTTGGTGGCCAAGATGGTGCTGGAAATGTTGGCCAGCGAGCCGCCTACAACAGCGACGAAAGCGGACAACGACCAAGCCTGACCCTGTGCTGCGGTGATGCCAGCGTTGGTCTCGAAGTTCATGGTGGCAGCGATGCCGCTCGCGGTGCCCTGGATGCGGACGTCGATATAGGGGACGCCCGATGCGGTGCCTGTGCCGACGATGCTGCCGGTGAGGCCGGAACCGTTCAGTCCGCTCATGTAGGTCGGTGCCGTGCCAGGCGTGCCGGCTGCTGCGCCCTCGAAGCGCGGATTTCGGACCGCGTTGGTGCGCGCCTCCTCCATCAGCAGGCCGAGGCTGCTCGGGCTGTGGCCCAGCGACATGCCGAGCGATGTCAGCCACGTCCCGCCGGCCCACGAGATGATCGACCCACTGAAGGACACCAGCGCCCTGATCGCCCAGGTTCGCGCCGGCTTCGTGCCGCAGGCCGAGGCGGTGGGCTCGTTCGGCTATGACTTCCGCCAGGTGGTCGAGGATATCCGCAAGGCCAATGCCGAGATCGATGCCGCCGGCATCGCGCTCGATACCGATCCCCGCCGCGTCGCCAAATCCGGTGCCGCCCAGGATGCCGCTCAGATCGCCGCCGTCGAGCTGGCGGCCACCGGCGCGGCATCGGGGTGGTAGCAGGCGCCCGATGGTCGGGCGCCGCGCCACGGAGCACGAAAATGTCCCTCTCCCCCGCCGCCGCAATCGTCCTGACTCGCGCCGCCGAGCGTCCTGACTACCGCCTTCAATTCCATCGCAAGCTGCCAACCGGCGGCCGCCACAAGATGATCGACGCCCTGCTGCGCGAGGGCCTGATCACCGAGACCCTGGGCGACTACCGCCTCGGCGACGCCTCGACCCTGATCGAAGACAGCGCCACCGGCTTGATGTTGACCACCCTCGCCCTGACCGACGCCGGCTTCCGCGCCATTGGCCAGAAGCCGCCTACCGGCGAACCCGCCGCCACGGACGCCGACACGGCGCCACACACGGCTTCGGACGCGGCGGTGGCCCAAGAAGCCGCCGCGATCGCTGACGCCCTTGACGCCGCCACAGTCGCGCCCACGCCGCGAACGAACCTCCGCGCCGCCGCCGCCGCGGTGCTCGCCGCCTGGGAGGACCAGGACAACCGCGACACGGACATCATTGCCGCCCTTGAGGCGCCGATGGAGGCCCTCCGCACCCTGCTCGCCGAGAAGGCGCCTCGCGAGGCGAGCGCACCGCGCAAGCCGCGCGAGGGGACCAAGCAGGAAGCGGTCCTGGCCCTGCTTCGCCGCACCGAGGGGGCGACGGTGGCGCAGATTGCCGAAAGCACCGGGTGGGCCAGCCACACCGTCCGCGGCTTTCTGGCCGGACTGAAGAAGAAGGGCATCAAGGTCGAGACCCTTGAGAAAGTTCGGATGGTCGGGCCCAACAAGGAGGGCGCGAAGGGGTCCTACACCGTATACCAAATCGCAGAGTAATCGACGCCGGCTTGATACTGCCGCCGCCAGGACGGTACTGGCGGCGGACGTCGTACCAGTTTCGCGCGGGCCGGAAGGCTAGATGGCGCTGACGAGGATCCCAACGCCGGCAACGGCAGACGCTGCACCGGCCGCGCGCACGATCATGGCGCCGTAGCGATCCCCAGCGCGACCAAGCGCAACACCGGCGCAAATGCCCGCAACGTGCAGCAGCGCCGTCGCCGCGATGAACCCCATGGCGTAAGCGAGCCCGCTGATATTCTCAGGCATCTCGGAGCCATGGGCGTGGCCATGGAAAATAGCGAACAGACCCACGAGGCCCATGACGGCAGCTAGCGGCGCGCGCATCGCACCCGCCACGACTGCGCCGAGGACGACTACCGACACGGCAATCCCGATCTCGACAAACGGAAGCTGAATCCCGGCGACACCGATCGCGCCACCAAGGCACATCGACGCGACGAAGCTCGCCGGCAGCAACCACAGCGCCCGGCCACCAAGCTGCCAGGCCAGGACGCCAACCATCACCATCGCCAGGATATGATCAAGGCCCGAAACAGGGTGCAGGAAGCCGTGGGCGATGCCACTCGGATCGCCCGCCCCTGTGTGCGCTGACGCCGTAATGGGCAGAAGCATCAATGCTGCTGCAATGAGGGACGGGATAGCGAGCTTCCTGGTCATCAAGATCATCCTTCCGCACGTATTTCGAGCAAACGAGCAGAAACAGTCGCACGCTTGACCACGTCGCGGAAGGGGATTGCCAGGTTATTCAGCGGTCCTGTTGCCATTCAATTTCAAACAGTGGACTGCGCGTCGAGCACTGCCTTCTCGCCGGTCACCTCTTCCCACCGCCGCACGATCACGTCGACGTAGCGCGGGTCGATCTCCAGCAGCACCGCCTGTCGTCCGGTGCGCTCGGCGGCGATCATCGTCGTGCCAGAGCCGCCGAACAGGTCCAGCACAATATCGCGCTGCTTGCTGCTGTTGCGGACGGCGCGCTCGACCAGGGCCACCGGCTTCATCGTCGGATGCAGGTCGTTGCGGGCCGGTTTGTCGAAATGCCAGACGTTCCCCTGGTCACGGGCGCCGCACCAGTAGTGCTGGCTGCCGGCCTTCCAGCCATAGAGCATGGCCTCGAACTGCTGGTGATAGTCGGCACGCCCGAGGGCGAAGGTGTTCTTGGCCCAGATGATGGTGCTGGACCATTTGCCGCCGGCCTCCTGCCAGGCGCGATGCAGCGTCGGCCATTCCGACGAGGACATGCAGACGTAGCTGGCGCCCTTCGTGACCGCGAGCAGATTGGTGAACGCCGGCCGCAGGAAGTCGATGAAGCCGCCACCGAGGGCATCGTTGGCGATGGTCATCTTCGCCGCCGTTCCTCCCTCATACGCAACATTATAGGGAGGGTCTAGAAAGGCCATGTCCGCCAGCCGATCGGCGCCGAGCGCGCGCTGCACATCGGCAAGGTTCGTGGCGTCGCCGCACAACACGCGGTGGTCACCGCAGCGCCACAGGTCGCCGGTCTTGGAGACCGGCGTCTCCGGTACTGGCGGCACCTCGTCGGCATCGCCGTCGTCGTCCGCGGCGGCGAGCAGCTGGTCGAGTTCGAGCGGCGAGAAGCCGAGCACATCGAGGTCCACGGCGCCCTCGTCGCGGATGCGGGCGAGTTCCGTGGCCAGCAGCGCCTCATCCCATCCGGAATTGAGCGCGATCTGATTATCCGCCAGACGCAATGCCCGGGCCTGCCCCTCGGTCAGGTGCGCCAGTCGGATCGCCGGCACCGTTGCCAGGCCCAGCCGCTTCGCCGCCAGCACCCGACCGTGGCCGGCGACCAGCACACCGGCGGCGTCCACCAGCACCGGGTTCACGAAGCCGAACTCGGCGATCGACGCCGCGATCTGCGCCACCTGGGCGTCGGAGTGTGTCCGCGCATTGGCGGCATACGGCACCAGCGATGCCGTCGGCATCGCCATGACGGCGAGATCAAGCTGCATCGGCAACCTCCGTCACGCCGCGCGCCGCGGCGACGGCGTCGTAGGTCCGACCATCACCCTCCAGCGTTACCGGTAAATCGGGGTGCAGCGCGCGGAACCGGGCGATAGCCAGGTCCACGTAGGCCGGCGCAAGTTCGATCGCTCGCACCGGCCGGCCGGTCCGCTGGCCTGCCAGAATGGTCGTCCCCGAACCGGCGAACGGTTCGAACACCAGGTTGCCTTCGTCGGTGAATGCCTGGATCAGGAACTCTGGCAGCTTCACCGGGAACACGGCAGGGTGCTCGGTCTCGATGCCGCGCGCCTTGTGCCGAGTGATGCGGAGCACGTTGTCGGGGATCCGTGTCTCCTGCACGCCCTGGCCGGCATGGGTCCATTCGCCCACGGTGCCGTCCTTGGCCCGCAGCCCGCCCTTCTCGCTGTTGACGTGACCGGCCCAGCGGCAGGGGATGATCTTGTTGGCTTGGCGCGCGGTGCGGTTGAAGTGGAAAACGAACTCGAACGACGGCGCGAGCCGGCCGTTCCAGTCGCCGGGGAGGCCGGGCCCTTGGTCCCAGACGTACCAGCCGAACCGACGCCAGCCGATCGTGCGCATCCAGTCGATCCAGCCGTGCCAGTAGGGCTGCCACTCGCTGTCGCGGTGGATCAGACCGAGATTGACCAGCATCTGTCCGTCCGTGGCGATGGCAGCATCAAGATGGCCGCACACGCCGCGCATCAAAGCGTCCCAATCACCGATGCCGCCGGTGGTGTAATCCCGCTGGTTGCCGTAGGGCGGCGAGGTGAACAGCAGGGCGGCACGGTCGTCGCCCATCAGCCGCGCCACGGCGGTTGCGTCCGTGGAGTCCCCGCACAGCAGGCGGTGATCGCCGAGCAACCAGAGATCGCCCGGCCGCGTCACTGCCGCACGGGGGGGCTCGGGTTCGGCGTCCGCCACGTCGTCGGCCTCGCCATTGTCAGCTGAGGCGCCGCCACCAGTGCCAGTTTTGCCCGGATCGGCGTCATCCTGCTCATCCGGCGCATCGCCATCGATGACGGCCTCTTCCGCCGCGGCCAGGATGGCGCTGATCTCGTCGCGCGAGAACCCGATGGCGAGCAGGTCGACCTCGCCGGCCTCCTGCAACCCGGCCAGCGCATCGCGCAGCAACGCCTGGTCCCAGGTCGCGTTCTCGGCGATGCGATTGTCCGCCAGCTGCAGCGCGTCTTTCTGGGCCGGCGACAAATGCCGCAGCACAATGACCGGCACCTTGGCGATGCCGAGCGCCGTGGCCGCTTCCAGGCGTCCGTGTCCGGCGATCAGTTCGCCCGCCTCATCCACCAGCAGCGGGTTGGTGAAGCCGAACGCCAGCATGCTGGCCTTGATCTGCTCCAGCTGGTCCGCTGAGTGCAGCCGGGCGTTGCCGGCGTGCGGACGCAACTCTGCAACCGGGCGCAGCACGATCTTTGCGGCCATCCAAGGGAGGGACATCAGGGCATCCGTGCTGAATTGGGGGTGCAAACCGCGAACAGTTCGCACGGAGAGGGAACGGCAGAATTCCGCCACGCCAAGGCGGTGCGTGCAAACTGCGAACCATATTTCAGAGCTAACGCTAGCGGCCTTTCGCGCTTCCGCTTCCCGCATCGATCCGGCCAGGGAAGGAACCATGGCCTTGGCAATGACGGCGGGGCTGTCTCGGTGGCGGTGCTCTCGGTGCGCCGCCCATGTCATCTAGCGTGGCCAGACCATAGCCTGAGTGGTTCCAGCGCCGCAATCGGGTTTCGTGCATCGCGCGTTTGCAGGGTGGACATTGTCCATACAGACGAATAAAACGTAGCCAGGAGAAGCGAACATGCTGAACGTCAAACCACCTTCCAAGCGTCCTGCAACTCGTAAGCCGACGACCAAGCCCCCTGCGGCGGCCACGACCGTCGGCGCCATCAACATCCGCGTCCGCGACGATGACCGCACGCTGATCGACCAGGCCGCGCTGCTCTCGGGCAAGTCGCGCTCCGAGTTCATGCTCGACGCCGCACGCCGTGCTGCCAACGAAACCATCCTCGACCGCTCGCTGTTCCGCATGACGCCGGCCGCGTTCGCCACGTTCACCGCGATGCTGGATGCCCCGCCACAGCCCAATGAACGGCTGCGCAAGCTGATGAACGCCAAGGCGCCGTGGGAGTGAGCCGCGGCGCGCTGTCCGCACCGGTTGCGCTTGATGAAGCCCACGACTGCACCCTTTTCGATTGCGGTGAGCCGTCGCTGAACGACTGGCTGGTCCGACGTGCCCGAGCCAATCAGGTATCGGGCGCCTCGCGGACGTTCGTGGTGTGCCGCGATGGCTTCGTCGTCGCCTACTACGCCCTTGCCGCTGGAGCGGTGGCATCGATGGGTGCGCCAGGCAGGGTGCGACGGAACATGCCCGATCCGATCCCGATGGCGGTCCTGGGCAGGCTTGCCATCGACCGCACGCTGCAGGGCCAGGGGATCGGACGCGCCCTGCTGCGTGATGCGGCGCTTCGGGTTGTGCAGGCGGCCGAGGCGATCGCCATTCGTGGCATTCTGGTGCAGGCGATCAGCGAGGATGCCCGGCGTTTCTACATCGCCTGCGGCTTCGTGCCGTCGCCGGGTGACCCCATGCTGTTGATGGCCACGCTCGGCGACGTCACCTCCGCCCTGGGTTGATCCCTCAGGCTGCCTGTGACCTCGGCATCAGCCCGTAGTGCACGGCGAGGACATTGAGTGCTCCGACCAGGATGCCCTTGGCCTGGACATGGTGGACGGGTCGTCCGCCCCATCCTTGCCGACCCGCCCATTCGCGCAGGGAATGCTCGAGGCCGACAACATGCCACAGGCAACTGCCACAGGCAGTGTCCGCGCCACCAAACACCGCGAGCGCCCCGGCAATCCGCGCCCTGGCTGCGGTGCTCCGTTCGCCCGGTGCATCGCCCCCGCTGCTGGTCACCCGCATCAGTGCCGACACCCGCATGCCATCGAGCATCGCGGCGCGGAAGTGGCCACGGAACATGCTGCCTGCTTCATGCATTTGAGGCGTGATGGCGCCGTTGGCGAGCAACTGACCGAGCGTGTCGATGATACGCCGATGGGTCACCGGTGCGCCCGTTTCGGGATCGACGGAGCGCATCGGCGGCGTCACTGGATCGTGCTGCAGTCTCCACCTTGTGGGCTTGCCGAGATCGTCCAGGCCCGGCTTTGAGCGTTTGGCTTTGTCCTTAGCGGCCATGGTGATGTCCTCCATTACGACGCCCCCAGCGCCGGTTGGCCTCGTTGGTGATGGCCTGCCGCAGCCAGGGATCGGTGATGTCGTCCAGTGGCAGGGCGGCGATGTGGTGTTCGTGCCAGGCGCGTGCCCGCATGGCTTCGAGGTCCTGGGGCGTGGACGGGCTACGAGCCATGTCCAGACACGACCATGGGGATTGCGGCGCACCGGGCAGCCTCATGCCGCACCGCCCTGGGCATCGATCGCCCACAGCAGGATGGCCAGGGCGTCGGCCTCGTTGTCGTCGGTGGGGTGGAAGCCGCGAGCCTTGATCGCGGCAATGACCGCGTCCTTGCCGGCGTTGCCCTTGCCGGTCGCGAAGCGCTTGATCGTGCCGACGGGCACGCCCTGGTAGGGCAGTTCCTGTTCCTCGCACCAGGCCGTGAGATGAGCGAGGAAGCCGCCGTAGATGTGCGCCGCGTCGGTGCCCGCATGGGCGCGGACTTCCTCGAAGACGATGCGGTCGATGCCACGGGTGAGGCGAGAGACTTCGGTGAGCCAGGCGCGGATGCGGCACACCATGCGAAAGCGGATGCAAGCCAAGCTCGTCGAGATCAAGGAGACGCTGAACCGCATGCTCCACGTGCCGGTGTCCGAGCAGGGGCGCTGGCTGGGGGAGGTGGTGCGCGGGTATCTCGCGTATCACGCCGTGCCCACCAACGCGCGGGCGATCACGGCCTTCGTGCACTACGCCACTTGGCACTGGAGGCGGGCGCTCGGTCGCCGCAGCCAAAAGGGGCGGGTGACGTGGGAGCGAATGGCCAAGCTCGCAGCGCACTGGTTGCCACCCGCCCGGATCACCCACCCCTATCCGCAGCAACGCTTCATCGTCAAACACCCGAGGTGGGAGCCGAGTGCGTTAGCAGCGCTCGCTCGGATCTGTCCGGGGGGCGCCCGGTAACGGGCGTCCCTACCGGGATGGGTGTCGTTCTCCCGGATTCCACAACGCTCCCTCCATCCTCGAATGATGCAGGCTTGAGCTCGGGGTGAATTGACCCGGCGATGGTCAGGCGATGTGGCGCGTCGTCCCCTCAATGCGCTGGCGGTCGATCCGCTCCCAGTCCCAGTCGATGCCGAGGCCCGGGGCGTCGGAGGGGATAGCGCGGCCGTCCCGCATGGCCATGCCGGTGCGGGTGAGGTCGTCGAGCTGCGGGATGTATTCCACCCAGCGGCCGTTGGGCACCGCGGCGGTGAGCGCGACGTGGAGTTCCATGAGGAAGTGCGGACAGACCGGGATGTTGAACCCCTCGGCCATGTGCGCGACCTTTAGCCACGGCGTGATGCCGCCGATGCGGGCGACGTCGGGCTGGACGATGGAGCAGGCCTCGCGCTGCAGATATTCGCGGAAGTGGCTGACGGAATAGATGCTCTCCCCGACAGCGACTGGGATAGTGGTGGAGGCCGCGAGGCGGATATGGCCGCCGAGATCCTCAGCCGGCATCGGTTCCTCGAACCAGGCGATGTCGACCGCGGTGTAGAGCCGGGCGCGGCGGATGGCTTCGTCGACCGTGAAGGCCTGGTTGGCGTCGGTCATGATCTCGAAGCCGGGGCCGACCGCCTCACGCACCGCGGCGAGGCGGGCAACGTCCTCGTGCGGGCGGCGGCCGACTTTGATCTTACAGCCGCCAAAGCCCACCCCCTTGGCACGAAGGGCGTCGCCGATCAGGGCATGGGTGTCGATATGCAGCCAGCCGCCTTCGGTGGTGTACATCGGCACGCTTTCCTGGGCGCCTCCGGCGGCCTTGTGCAGCGGCAAGCCGATGCGGCGGCAGCGCAGGTCCCACAGGGCGGTGTCGATGGCGCAAAGCGCGAGTGAGGTGATGGCCCCGACGGCTGTGGCGTGAGTGGCGAAGAGGAGATCCCTCCAGATCTGCTCGATCATGTCGGCGTCACGGCCGATCAGGCGGGGGCAGAGGGTGTGGGCAAGGAGCTCGATGACGGAATGCCCGCCCGTGCCGATTGTGTAGGTGTAGCCGGTGCCGACCGCGCCGTCGCTGTCGGTGATGCGGACCATCGGCGTCTCCTGCGAGACGAATGACTGGATGGCGTCGGTGCGCACCACCTTCGGCTGGAGGTCGACCATCAGGATTTCGACGCATTCGATGCGGGCCATGCGGGCGGTCTCCGGGGCGGCGGGTTCAGTCGAGGTGAAAGACTTCGTCCATCATCGACCACCACTCGCCTGGCTTGCGGGTGTCGAACGGACGCTGACACGGCTCGCACACCGCCCACCACGCGCGCGTGGTGGCGTCGGCAGCCATCTTGGCTGCATCGGCGGGAAAGTCGGTGCCGTGATACTCCCAGTAGCCGAACAGGATGTTCTCCGGCTCCTTGAGAAAGATGCTGTAGTTGCGGATGTTGCAGGCGTTAATCATGGCGAGCACGCCGGGCCATACCGCTGCATGCAGGCGCTTGTATTCATCAACCTTGGCAGCATCGAGCCGGATGCACATGCCCATGCGTTGCATTGTCGGAATCCTCTCCAGTTCAGGCCAACCGATAGATGCGCAGCGCGTTGAGCCCGAACACCCGCGCGCGGTCGGCATCCGACGCGCCGGCCAGCAGCGCCTGCGTCGCCGCCATCCAGCGGCCGAGGTCGGCGGTCAGCGTGCAGACGGGCCAGTCACTGCCCCAGACCACGCGGTCCCACCCAAAGCAGGCGAGCACATGCTCGGCATAGGGGCGCAGATGCGCGACGTTCCATCCGGCCGGATCGGCATAGGCGACGATGCCGGACAGCTTGCAGGCGACGTTGGGCAGGGCGGCGATGGCGCGAACGTTCTCGCGCCAGGGCGTCATTTCGCCGTCCTTGACGTTGGGCACGCCGCAATGGTCGAGCACGAACTGCACCTCCGGGCAGGCGCGGGCGAGCTTGAGCGCGGTGGGGATCTGCCGCGGCAGGACGCAGAAGTCGAAGGTGAGGCCGGTGCGGGAGAGGCGGCGCAGGTTGGCCTCGAACAGTGCCGTGGTCGCGAGGTCGTCGTGCTGGGTGTGCAGCACGCGGCGGAAACCGCGCACGCGCGCATCTTGCGACACCCGCTCGGCATAGGCGGCGAACCCTTCGCCCTCCGGCCGGCAGCCGGCGATGGTGCCCACCACGCCACGCCCCATCCGGGCTGTGAAGGCCGCCTCAGCGGCGAGGTCTGCCTCGGCGACGTCGACCTCCATGTGCAGAATGTCGGTGATTCCCGCTGCCCGAGCCTGCGGCAGGTAGTCGTCGAGCGTGAAGTCATGGTTGAGCGCCGGCACGTCAGCAAGCCACGGATAACGGAGTCGGTCGCGATAGATCAGGTGGCAGTGAGTATCGACGATCCTCATGGCCGGTTTCCTCCGTTCGGTTCGAACGCGCGCGCGGCCGGTTCGGCGACCACACCGGAGGCCTGCGACAGTTCGTGCGCGACCTGTCGCATCAGGTCGAGCACGTTGGGCAGGCCGGGGGCGTCGAGGCCGTCGGTCCGTGGCATATAGGGGACGGTGAATGCGGCAATGGCGGCGCCGCGCGGGCCGAGGATCGGCACCGAGAGGTTGACGACGCCCGCGGTCTGCTGGCTTTCCATGCGCTCATGCCCTTGCCCGCGCACCAGCTCCAGCCGCGCGGCGAGGTCCGCTGGGATCCGCTCGCCGGGCACCATCTCATGCTCGGCGATCATCAGGTCACGCTCGGCCGGGCTGGCGAAGGCGAGCAGCACATGGCCGGACCCGGTGTTGAACAGGCCGATGCGCGAGCCGACCCGGATTGACAGGCCCCAATAGGTCGGCGAATCAACCTGGGCGACCACGAGCACATGACCCTGGCCGTAGATGGCAAGATGCGAGGACTGCTCCGCCCGGCGGCAGAAATCCCGCATCAGCGGCGTGGCGAGCGATACCAGTCGGCGCGTGGGGGCTTGCAGATGGGCCAGTGCGAACAGCTTCAGCGTCAGCTCGTACTGGTCGGCCGTGCGGCTTACATAGCCGCGGCGCACGAGCCGATCGAGCATCCGGTAGATCTCGTTCGGCGAGCGGCCCAGGGCCTTGCAGATCTCCGCCTGGGTCAGTGGCAGGTCCGTGGCCGCCAGCAGTTCGATGATGTCGAGGCCTTTGTCGAGCGCCGGGGCGCGGTAGCGCTCGGGGGGCTCGCCGGAGTCCTCCGGCGCATGGCTCATGCCGCTCGCTGCTCGCTGTTTGGCCCCTGACGGCACGCGGACGCTCCCTCCAGCCACCTTAACAACCTATATGAATAATCTGCTCATATATGGAAGACAACCTTGACATGCCACGAGGCTCTGTCCACGCTGCCCGTCGGCCGGCCAAAGACCGGCGCAATGACAATTGCGGCTCGGGAGGGCGGTCTCATGACGGTGCAGCGCAAACCATCTTGGCGTCAGGTCATTGGCGTGGCGGCCTTCGCTGCGGTGGCAATCGGCGGTGCGAGTGTGGCACGGGCGCAGGGAACAACGCTGACGCTGATGTTCCTTGGCTCCTACCAGGCGGCCAACGAGCAGGCGATCGCGGGGTTCCAGAAGGAAAACCCGGACATCACCATCAAGGCATCCTACACCGCTGAGCCGCAATCGATACGCGCCCTCTTCACCACCGGCAATGCGCCTGACATTCCCATGGTCTATCCCGGCGACGGCTCGGCGATCGCCGTCAAGCAACTCGCCCGCGCCGGGCTGCTGGAGGATCTCAGCGGCGAGGCCTGGGCCAAGTCCGTCTCGCCCTCCTTCATCCAGTCCGTCACCTTCCAAGACAAGGTCTATGTCCTGCCGACCGGCTATTCCTACATCGCGATGTACGCGAATGATGAGGTGCTGAAGAGCGTCGGCGCCGCGGTTCCGCGCAGCTTCACCGACCTGCTGGCCTTCTGCGACAAGGCCAAGGCGACGACCATCCCGATGGCCTTCGGCCTCAAAGAACAACTGCCGGTGCTCTTCCCCGGCTACGCGCTGGCCGCCTCGACCGCGTTTGCCGACAATGCCCGCTTCGCCGAGGATCAGGCGACCGGCAAGGCCAGCTTCACCAGCGGCTATCGCGCCTCGATGGAGATGTATCTCCAGATGCGCGACCATGGCTGCTTCTCCAAGGACGCGTCGGGCAATTCCAACGACGATGCGCTCCGCCAGGTCGCCGGTGGCAAGGCCGGGCTCTATGTCGGCGTGATCAACTACCTGCCGCTGATCATGAAGTATAACCCGGATGCGAAGATCATCCAGGCACCCTTCCCCGGCAATGCCGACGCCGCCAAGGTGCGCCTGCCGCTCGGGCCGACCCCGGGCTACGGCGTCAGCGCGCAGTCCAAGAACAAGGCGGCGGCGAAGAAGTTCATCGCCTATCTCCAGCGCCCCGAGGTCAACCGTGCCTGGGCGCTGGCGGCCGCTCAGCTGGCTGGCGCCGATATCGACGCCGCGCCGCAGACACCCGGCAATTCCGAGGCGATCCGCGAGCTCCTGGTCGCCAAGCGCACCGTGCTCTACCTTGATCGCGCCTGGCCGAATGCCCGCATCCAGCCCGTCTACATGGCCGGCGTGCAGCAGCTCTTCGCAGGGCAGACCACGATCGAGGCTTTGCTCAAGCGCCTCGATGACGCCTATGCGCTGGGCGCGCAGTGAGCTGACGGCGCGACCACGACCGTGATCGCGGCAAGACGAACGAGGGGGGAATGACCGCGGTCGCTCCCTCCCCGGCCGGCATTCGGCGGGCGCTGCAGGTGCCCTGGTGGTTCGTCGCGCTGCCGCTCGGCCTCTATGGCCTGGTGGTGATCTACCCGAGCCTGGCCGGCGCGCTCTACGCCTTCACCGATTGGAGCGGGATCGGCGCGTTCCGCTGGATCGGCCTGGCCAACTTTCGTGCCGTGATGATTGACGACGAGGCGGTCTCCTCGCTCGGCAATACGGTGGTGCTGGCGCTGTCGACGACGCTGATCCAGAACATGCTCGGCCTGTCGCTGGCGCTTGCTCTCAATCGGCGCACCCGGCTGAACAGCGTGCTGCGGCCGCTGTTCCTGGCGCCGGCGCTGCTCGCCCCGGTGGTCGTCGGCGTGATCTGGCAATACATCTATTCGCCGGAAGGCGCGCTCAATGCCATCTTGTCGGCGGTGCACCTCGATGCGCTGCGCCGCCCCTGGCTCGGCCTTGCGGACACCGCGATCTGGAGCGTGGCGCTCACCGTCGTCTGGCAGTTCGTCGGCATCACCATGGTGATCTACATCGCCGGCCTGCAGGCGATCGCGCCCGAACTGCACGAGGCCGCGGCGATCGATGGCTCCGGCGCGCTGCGCCGCTTCCGTGACATCACCCTGCCGCTGCTCGCACCGGCCATCACCGTCAACGTGCTGCTCCCGTTCATCGGCGGGTTGAAACTGTTTGACCAGATCCTGGTGATGACGGCCGGCGGACCGGGCTATGCCACCCAGACGGTGGCGCTGATGATCTACCGTCAGGCCTTCACTTTCGGCGCCTTCGCCTATAGCACCGCGCTCGCCGTGGTGCTGACGGTGCTGGTGGCCGTCGCCGCGATGATCCAGCTCGCCGCGCTGCGCAGCCGGGAGATGCCGGCGTGACACGCAATCTCAATTTCGCCCGCAGCTTCGGGCAGATTTGCCTGACCGGTTTCGCCGCCGTCTACGCCTTCCCGCTCTACCTCATCGTCAGCCTCGCACTGAAAACCGAGGCCGAGGGCGCGCGGGCACCCTTCGCGCTGCCATCCAGCCTGTTCAGCGGCAATTTCGCGCGGGCGTGGCAAACCAGCGCCACCAGCGGCAACGCCTCGCTGGCACCGGCCTTTGGCAACAGCATCCTGATCACCGCCGTTGGCGTGGTGTTGCTCGTCGTCACCGGTGCGCTCGGTGGCTACGTGCTGGCGCGGCGGAAAAGCCGCCTCGCGGATTGGCTGTTCGTGTTGTTCCTCATCGGCCTCACCGTGCCGCAGCAACTCGGCATCGTGCCGCTGTTCCAGCTCGCCCGCGGGCTTGGCCTGGTCGGCAGTGCCGGGGGCATGATCCTGATCTATGCCGGCCTGCTCGCGCCGCTGACCATCTTTCTCTACACCACCTTCATCCGCGCCCTGCCGACCGACTACGAGGAGGCCGCGCTGATGGACGGTGCCTCGCGCCTGCGGGTCTTCTGGGATGTGGTGATGCCGTTGGTGCGCCCGGTCACCGCCACGGTGGTGGTGATCCAGGGCATCCATATCTGGAACGACTTCTTCACCCCCGTCATCTTCCTGCTCGGCAGCGGGCAACAGACGCTGCCGGTGGCGATCTTCTCCCTGGTGGGTGAATACGCCACCGCCTGGGGGCCGATCTTCGCCGGCGTGGTGATCGCCAGCGCGCCGGCGATGGCGGTGTTCGTCTTCCTGCAACGCCACGTCGTGCGCGGCTTCTCCGGAGGCATCAAGTGAGCCGCATCACCCTCAGCCGCGTCGGCAAGCGCTACGACAACGGCCACGTCGCCGTGCGGAGCATCGACCTGACCATCGAGACCGGCGAGTTCATGGTGCTCGTCGGCCCCTCCGGCTGCGGCAAAACCACATTGCTACGCATGATCGCCGGGCTCGAGGAGGTCACCTCCGGCAGTATCCAAATCGGCGAGCGTGACGTCACCCGCGTGCCGCCGCAGGCGCGTGACATCGCCATGGTGTTCCAGAACTACGCGCTCTATCCGCATATGTCCGTCCGCGAAAACCTCGGCTACGCGCTCAAGGTGCGCGGCGTCGCCAAGGCGGAGGCGAAGACCCGGATCGAGACGGTCGCCGGCATGCTCGGCCTCGAACGCCTGCTAGACCGCCGGCCGAACCAGCTCTCCGGCGGGCAGCGCCAGCGGGTGGCGATCGGCCGGGCGATCGTGCGCGAGCCAGCGGTGTTCCTGATGGATGAGCCGCTCTCCAATCTCGACGCCAAGTTGCGCGTCGGCATGCGCGGCGAATTGGCGCGGCTGCACAACCGGCTGGCCGTCACCACCGTCTATGTCACGCATGACCAGGTGGAGGCGATGACGCTCGGCCACCGCGTCGCCGTGATGCGCGACGGCGAAATCATGCAGGTCGGCCCGCCCGAGGACCTCTACCGCCGGCCGCGCAACCTCTTCGTCGCCGCCTTCATCGGGGCACCGGCGATCAACCTGGTCGAGGCGCGGCTGGAGGCGGATGGATTATCCTTTGCCGGCTGGCGGATCGCCTGCCCCTTGCCGCCCGGCTTGGGCGACGCCGGACGGCGGGTGATCGTCGGTATCCGCCCGGAAGCCTTCGAGGCCGCCGAGTTCGCGCCACCCGGCCTGCCACGCCTCGACATCACCGCCGAGATCGTCGAGGCCCAGGGCGCGGACTCCTATGTCGGCTTCACCCTCGACGCCCCGCGGGTGGAGGCCGAGCAGATCGCCGCCGCCGCGGAAGGCAATGACGCGGCGCTGATCTCCGAGGCGCGGGCCCGCTTCATGGCCCGGGTAACGCCGAAGCGCCGCGTCGCGCCCGGCGAAACGCTGGCGCTGGCGCTCGATGCCTCCGCCCTCCTTTTCTTCGACCCCGACGGTGGCGAGGCCCTGGGCCAGGCATGAGCGCGCCACACCCGATATTGCGACGGAGACTGCGATGACCCCGACAAATCCGCCCGCCGACACCGGCTGGTTCACCCATGACCGCTTCGGCATGTTCATCCATTGGGGGCCGGGCGCGCTGCACCCCGGCGAGGTCTCCTGGGCGCGCTACCGCGACCCGATCCTGGACGGCGACTACCAGAAATACATCGACCACTTCGAGCCCGACCTCTACGACCCCGATCGCTGGATTGCCGCCGCCAAGCGGGCCGGGATGAAATACGCGGTGCTGACCACCAAGCATCATGACGGATTCTGCCTGTGGGACACGAAGCTGTCCGAATACAAGGCGACCAACACCCCGGCCGGGCGCGATCTGGTCGGCCCCTTCGTCGAGGCCTGCCGGCGGCACGGGCTGAAGGTCGGCTTCTACTATTCGCTGTTCGACTGGAACCATCCGCAATTCCCGCTCGATTTCCTCCACCCCATGCGCAACGACCCGGCATTCCGCGCCCAAACGCGCGACATGGCGCTCTACCGGGAGTACATGTTCGGCCATTTGCGCGAACTGCTGACCTGGTTCGGCAAGATCGACATCATGTGGTTCGACTTCTCCTACGCCGATCCGGAAAAGCCGAAAGTCGCCGGCTGGCCGGCCGATCACTGGGTCGGCAAGGGGCGTGACGACTGGGATTCGCCCGCCCTTTGCGCCCTCGTGCGCGAACTGTCACCGGGCATCCTGATCAATGACCGCGCCGACTACGACGCCGATTTCCGCACCTGCGAGCAGTACCAGCCCCCGGCCAAGGGCCAGGAGGCGATGCCGTGGGAGGCCTGCCTCACGCTGACCGATACGTGGATCTACAATCGCGAGGATCGCAACTGGAAAAGCCCGGAAATGATCCTGCGCACGCTGGTCG
>CAIPLM010000331.1 GCA_903865895.1 uncultured Rhodospirillales bacterium
CGGCCATTTGCAGCCCGGCATGAAGATCCGCATCGAGGGCGACAAGGTGGTCGCCGTCGGCAAGCGCGTCGCGGCCGGGGGCGCCGAGGTGGTGGATTGCGGCGGGCGGACGGTGATGCCCGGCCTGATCGACAGCCACGTGCACGTCATGCTGAGCTCCGTCAGCATCCCCTCACTCGAAAAAGTGCCGCTCACGCTGGGCACCGCGCGCGCGGCGGCCAATATGCGCGGCATGATCGATCGGGGCTTCACCACGGTGCGTGACACTGGCGGCGCCGATTGGGGCCTCAAGCTAGCCGTCGAGGAGGGCAGCATCCCCGGCCCCCGCCTGTTCATCGCCGGCCAAGCGATTGGCCCCACCGGTGGGCATTCCGACCCGCGCCGCCGCACCGACGTGTTCGGCGCCCGCTGCCATTGCTGCAACGCCATGGCCTTCTCGATGAACGTCTCCGATGGCGAGCGCGAGGTGCGCAAGGCCGCCCGCGAGCAGATGCGCCAGGGTGCCGACCAGGTGAAGATCATGATGTCCGGCGGCGTCGCCTCGCCGTACGATCCGCTTGACAGCCTGCAATTCTCCGATGGTGAAATCGCCGCCGCGGTGGAGGAGGCCAGCGCCTTCGGCCGCTATGTTTGCGCGCACGCCTATACGCCGGCGGCGATCACGCGGGCCGCTCATGCCGGGGTGCGCACCATCGAGCACGGCAATCTGATCGACGCGCGCTCGGCCAAGCTGATGGCGGAAAAGGGCATGTTCCTGGTCGCCAACCTCGTCGCCTATTACGCGATGAAGGAGCGGGCGGGCGAGTTCGGCATGAGTGGCGATATGCTGGAGAAGAATGACTTGGTGATCGACGGCGCGCTGAAATCGCTGGAGATTTGCCGGGATGCCGGGGTGCCCGTGGCCTTTGGCACCGATCTGCTCGGCGAATTGCAGGTCGATCAGAGCCGGGAGTTCCTGCTGCGCGCCGAGGTGCTGTCGCCGATCGACATCATCCGCTCCGCCACCACCATCGGCGCGCAATTGCTGCGCATGGAGGGCAAGCTCGGCACGTTGCAGCCCGGCGCCTTCGCCGATCTCATCGCCATCGACGGCGATCCGACGGCCGATCTCGGGCTGTTCCAGGAGCAGGGCCGCCACATCGCGGCGATCATGCAGGGCGGCCGTTTCCATAAGAACCGGCTGAACTGAAGCCCTACTCCGCCGCGTCCAGCCGGGCGAGCAAGGCGAGCAGCGTGGCGGCGAGGGTTTCCGCCGGCTCCGCTGCCGCGCCGCGGTAGCGGGCCAGCGCGTGACCATCGGCGAGGACCAGCCCGTCCGGCAAGCTATGGATGGCGCCGTGATGGTAGCGGAACCGGGTGGCCGGCACGCCGCAGGCTTGTAGCACCGCCGCATGCGCGACCGCGCCCAAAGCGAGCACGCCGCGTAAGTTGGTGAGGCCCGCGAGTTCGGCGGCGAGGTAGCCATTGCAGGCGTTGATCTCGGCGGGCTCGGGCAGCCCGGCGGGCGCCGCGCAGCGCAGCGCGTGGGTGATGCGGGTATCGAGCAGCGCAGCCGGGCCACCCTGTGGCGCCGGCGTGGCGCGGCCGCAACGGCTCAGCGCATCCTGCAACAGCGCGTCATCCTCGCCGCCCAGTTGCGGCGCGGTGCCGACGATCAGTAGCCGGGCCGAAAGCGGGCCGCGGCTGGCCGCTGGCGCGCTTTGCCGTTCGGCCACCAGGCGCGGGCAATGCGGGCAGTCCGGGGAGGGGGCGAGGGGGGCGGGGCGATCCAGCGTATCGGTTTGCATGGCCCCAGCATGGCCTGCAAAGCTTAACCGGCGGTTGCGGCTACCCCGCCATGTCGTAGATAGCGCGCTCGAAGCGGGCGAAGGCGGCCAGCGTCCTGGGGTCGGCGAAGGGCAGGGTCTGGGTCATGAACACGCCGCCGAGGCCCGATAGAGGGTCGATCCAGCAATAGGTGTTGGCGATGCCGGCCCAGGCGAGGCAGCCGGCACGGCGCCCGGTCGGCGCATCCTCAGTGGTGATCATGAAGCCGGCGCTCCACTGCTTGAGCATGCCAGGGAAGAACTCGGCATCATGAGAGCGAAGGGGATCGCCGGAGATCATCCAGCGCACCCGCACGCCGGGTTCCAGCTGGTTGGTGGTCAGCGCCGTGATGGCGGCGGGCGAGAGCAGCCGCTTGCCCTCATGCATGCCGCCGTTGAGGATGAGGCGGATAAAACGCAGATAGTCCCGCCCGGTGCCGTGCAGGAAGCCGCCGCCCATGCAGTATTGCGGTGCCCGATCCATGGTGAAGCCGAGATCGGCGAAACTGTCGTCGGGCTGCCGGCGCATCGTGGTCACGCGGCGGGCGCGCTGCGCCTCGGTCAGCACGATCGCGGTATCCACTATGCCGAGATCGGCCAGCAAGCCGCCGGCCAAA
>CAIPLM010000332.1 GCA_903865895.1 uncultured Rhodospirillales bacterium
CCGCTGCTGGCGCGCGACCACGCGGTGCTGACCGCGCAGCCATGGCACATGGTGGTGCTGGACGAGGCGCAGGCGATCCGCAATCCGAAGGCGGAAACCACGCGCCAGGCGATGCGCTTGCAGGCGGGCCAGCGGCTCTGCCTTTCGGGCACGCCGTTGCAGAACCACCTGGGCGAGTTGTGGTCGCTGTTCGACTTCCTGGCGCCGGGCTTTCTCGGCACCGAGGCGATGTTCCGCCGGCAATACCGCACGCCGATCGAGAAGCAGGGCGACGCGCCACGCCAGGCGGCGCTGCGCCGGCGGGTGAAGCCGTTCCTACTCCGCCGCACCAAGGAGGAGGTGGTCACCGAGCTGCCGCCCAAGACTGAGATTTTGGAGCCGGTGGAGATGGAAGCGGGCCAGCGCGCGATCTACGAGGGCATCCGCCTGGCGATGCACAGCAAGGTACGCGCCGCCATCGCCGCGCGTGGCCTGGCGCGCTCGGGCATCGTGATTCTGGAAGCGCTGCTGAAGCTGCGCCAGGCCTGCTGCGACCCGCGCCTGTTGAAGCTGACCGCGGCGCAGAAGACCAAGGCCGGCTCGGCCAAGCTAGAGCGCCTGTTGGAGTTGCTCGGCGTGCTCCTGGGTGAAGGCCGCCGGGTGCTGGTGTTCTCGCAGTTTACCTCGATGCTGGCGCTGGTCGAGGCGCGGCTGCAGGCGGTGGCTATCCCCTATGTGCTGCTGACCGGCGACACCCGAGACCGTGAGACCCCGGTCAGCCGCTTCCAGGCCGGCGAGGTGCCGGTGTTTCTCATCAGCCTGAAGGCGGGCGGCGTCGGGCTGAACCTGACCGCGGCGGACACCGTCATCCACTACGACCCTTGGTGGAACCCGGCGGCCGAGGACCAGGCCACCGACCGCGCGCACCGGATCGGCCAGGAGCGGCCGGTCTTCGTGCATCGCCTGGTCACGCTGGGCAGCATCGAGGAGAAGATGGAGACGCTGAAGGAGCGCAAGCGCGCCTTGGTGGCTGCGGTGCTGCAAGCCGAGGCCGGCGGCGCGCTGCGGCTGAGCGAAGCCGATGTGGAGGCACTGTTCGCTACGGAATAGGCGCGGTCTTCGCTGGCTCCGGCGTCGGTCGGTGGCGAGAGCCCTGCTGGGGGGCATCCGGACTTGAAATTGGGCATCCTAATGTCAAAGTATGACATGGTTGTTGGATAGGACTCCGCTATGCCCAATGTGAGCCTGACGCCGGAGCTGGAGGGCTTCGCTGAAACCCTCCGTGCCAATGACGGTGAGACAAAGCGCCGCCTGAATATTAGACTTGATGGCGCGGAAGGATCACCTCGCTGATGCCCATGCTCCCCAGCCTGAAAGATGTCGCGTTGGGTGCCGCCACCACCGACCAAGGCCGTAGGCCGAAGGTGGTGGCGGCACCCAACGCGACGGCCCCCGAGTTGCCGGATCGCCCGCACCGCCGGAGCTTCACCGCCGCGGACAAACTGCGGGTCCTGGCGGAGACCGATCGTGCCGCCGACACCGGCGGGATCAGCGCCATCCTGCGGCGCGAAGGCCTGTATTCCTCGGCGCTGACCGACTGGCGGCGGCAACGAGCGGCAGGCCTCTTCGAGGCGCTGACCCCGGCCAGGCGCGGCCGCAAGACCACCGCCCCCAACCCGCTGGCCATCGAGATGGCCGGGTTGCAGCGTGACAACGCCCGCCTCACCCGGCGGCTGGCCCGCGCCGAGGCGATCATCGAGGTCCAAAAAAAACTGGCGGAGTTGCTGGGCCTACCGCTGGCGCCGAGCGACGACCAGCCTTGACCGCAGCGCTCGCCGCCAGTCTGCCGACCCGCGGCATGGTGGCAGCGGTCTGCCGCGCAACCGGCATCTCGCGCGCCAGCCTGCAGCGACACCGTGCCCGGCAAGCCGCGCCACCCGCCATCCCGCGCCCGAGACCCAAACCCCACAGGGCGCTCAGCATGCCGCAGCAGCAGGCCGTCCTCGACCTGCTGCATGCACCGCGCTTCGCCGACCAGGCGCCTGCTGAAATCTACGCCAGCCTGCTGGACGAGGGCCGCTACCACTGCTCGATCCGCACCATGTACCGCATCCTCGGCCAGCACGGCGAAATCCGCGAACGCCGCGCCCAGCTCCGCCACCCCGCCTACCAGAAGCCCGAACTGCTCGCCGAACGCCCCAACCAGGTCTGGTCCTGGGACATCACCAAGTTGATGGGGCCAGCCAAGTGGTCCTACTTCTACCTCTACGTCATCATCGACATCTTCAGCCGCCGCGTGGTCGGCTGGTGCATCGCCGATGCCGAAACCGCGGCCCTGTTCAAGCCGCTGCTGCAGGACGCCATCTCCAGGCACCAGGTGCCTCCTGGCCAACTCACCCTGCATGCCGATCGCGGCGGCCCGATGAAAGCCAAGGCCACCGCCTTCCTGCTCGCCGATCTCGGCGTCACCCGCTCACACAACCGGCCGCACACCTCAAACGACAACCCGTTCTCCGAGAGCCACTTCAAAACCCTGAAGTATCAGCCGCGTTTTCCTCAGCGGTTCGGTTGCATCGAGGATGCCAAGGCCTTCTGCCGCCAGTTCTTCACCTGGTATAACCAGGACCACCACCACGCCGGCATCGGCCTCATGACCCCGGACCAGGTCCACTATGGCCAAGTAGATGCCGTCCACGCCGCACGCCAGCAGACCCTCGATCAGGCATGCCGCGATACCCCAGAGCGTTTCGTCAACCAGCCACCAAAGCCGCCCGCCAAGCCAACCGCCGCATGGATCAATCCACCCATCCCAACGGCTGACCCACAAGCCTAAATCCCAGAACAGAATGTCTCAAAGTCGTTGACACGTTCCGAAACCTGCGTGGCGACAGGCCGCTACGGCAATGTGAGTGAGGTGATGCGCGCGGCACTTCGCCTGCTGCAGGAGCAGGAATCGAAGCGCCTTGCCTTCACACGGATGCTGGAGCGCGTCAGCTGCGAGGCTGACGAGAAGGGCTGCTACGAGGTCGATGACGTGATTGCCGAAGTGGATGCAGAACTCCGCACCCGCGCCGCTGGTCAGGAGGCGGTGCGCCGCGCCGGAGGCTGACCCAGCCGGCTGTTCTCACGCCCGCAGCGCGCGAGGATCTGCGCGACGCCCTGTTTTGGATTGAGCAGAACAACCCACAGGCGGCGTCGGATTTGCGCGATGCCGTACGTCGCGCCGCTCGGCGGATCGGGGACTTCCCGGATAGCCGCCCGGCAGTTCAATCTCGATCGGATCGGTTGGATCGCTCGGCACTGCGGCGACCGGCTGGTCCGGCACCACCATGACCGGCACCAA
>CAIPLM010000333.1 GCA_903865895.1 uncultured Rhodospirillales bacterium
AGGCATGAGGTCCAGGGGCTCGGCCCCTGGCGGGGGTCCAGGGGGCGGCGCCCCCTGGTCTTCCTTCCTCGCGCCACGCAGCCAGCCCGCGACGTGTTCGGCTTTGTCCAGCGCCTGGTCGAGGGCGGCCATGGTGGCGGCGAGGTCTTCGCTGGTGTCGGTTTGCCAGGCGCGCACGGTCCAGAGCCATACGGCGAGCAGGCCCTTGCGGCGGAGTTGGCCGATGGGGCCGCCGGCTTCGAGCCCGGCGGCGGCGAGGAGCCAGCCCATGCTGGTGAGGCTGGCATTGGCCAGCAGCAGGGCGGCGGGTGGATCGAGGGGCACGGCTTTGAGCAGGGCGATGACGCCGTCGCGGTGGGTTTGCAGCGCGTCGATACGGCGCATCAGCATGTCGAACAGGCGGTCGCGGGTTGGGCCTTCGGTGTCGGCGCCGGTGAGGGCGGCGGTATCGGCGAGACGGCCGAAGCGGGTGAGGAATTGCGCTCGGCAGCCGATGCGGCGGCGGGCGCGTTCGAGCGGCAGCCCGGCCTCGCGGGCGGCTTCGGCGACGTTGAAGCGGTGCCAGCCGCGCGCAGCGATCTGCGCGAAGCCGGCGGCGATCAGGGCCTGGTCGAGTGCGGTGTCATCCATCCCCCTAGAATGGGAGCGCTGAGGCCGGCTGTCACCCCGCGAGTTCGCGCGATCGTGCGGTCGCGGCGGCGATGGCGCGGGAAATCGTGTCGGGCCAGGCCGAGGCCTCCATCATCACCGCGAGCGCCCGCTCGGTGGTGCCTTTGGGCGAGGTGACGTTGATGCGCAGCTGGGCGGCGTCCTCGGTGCTGGCAGCGAGCAGGGCGCCGGAGCCGGAGACGGTCTGGCGCGCCATGAGCCGGGCGAGATCGGCGGGGATGCCCTGCTCGATCGCGGCTTTCTCCAGGAGTTCGGCGAGGAGGAAAACATAGGCTGGCCCGCCGCCGGAGACGGCGGTGACGGGGTCGAGCAATCCCTCATCGTCGACCCAGGCGACTTCGCCGATGGCGGTGAGCAGCGTGTGGCACAGGGATTTCTGCGTCTCGGTGACCCCAGCGCCGGGGCAGGCGACCGTGATCCCCTGGCGCACCGCGGCGGGGGTGTTGGGCATGGAGCGTACGATCGCGGCGTCCGGGCCAAGCAGGCGGGAGATGGTCGAGATCGTTTGCCCCGCCATGATCGACAGCATCACCGCCGAGGCGCCGAAGCGGGCATAGAGCGGCAGGGTTTCGGCGGCGCTTTGCGGCTTCACCGCCAGCACCACGGCCGAGGGCGTGAAGCCGGACGGGATTTCCTCGGCGCTGGCCACCACGGTGACTTCCGGGCCGGGGGAGGCCGGGCGCATCGGATCGACGGCGACGGCGGCGGCGAGGCCGCGTTCGCGCCAGCCGGCCAGCATGGCGCCGCCCATTTTGCCGAAGCCGACCAGCAGGATCGGCGGGATCGCGCTCATGCCTCGCCCACGCATTCGAGCATGGCGGCCGCCAGCGCGTCGGCTGGGGACTTGCCGCCCCACAGCACGAACTGGAAGGCGGGGAAGAAGCGCTCGCATTCGGTGATGGCGATATCGATCATGTCCTCGAGGCTTTCGGCGGAGGCGCCTGGCGCGCCGCGCAGCAGAACGGAGTGGCGGAAGACCGGCATGCCGTCATCGGCATCCATGCCGAAATGGCCGATCCACAGCCTTTCATTGGCCAGTGCCAGCAGCTCGTAGAGTGCCGTCCGGCGCTTTTCGGGCACCTTCAGATCGAAGGCGCAGGTGAAATGCATCGCGCTGATTTCATGCGACCAGGCGAAATACAGCCCGTAATCGCACCATTTGCCCGGTGCCTCCGCCGCCATTTCGGCATCGCTGCGGCGGTCGAACACCCAGTCATTCGCAGCGACGATTTGTTCCATCACGTCGAGCGGATTGGCGGCCTGTTCGCTGAAGTGGCTGATATGCGCCGACATGCGGGGTCTCCCGATCCTGAAGTGCAGGCCGATCGTCACGATGGCCCCCTGGGGCCATGCTCCGCGACTTTTGCGAGTCGAGCCTACAGATCGATGGAATCGTGCCGCAAGGGGGCAAGATGTTGTGTTTGAAGTTTCACATGCCCGCCACGCCGTCGCCTCAGGCGACCATCCCCGGCTCGTCGTCGCCCATCGCCTGGGCTTCGAGCGCGGATAGCCGTGCTTCGATCGCCGCAAGCCGCGCCTCCGCTTCCTCCTGCCCGGCCCGGGCGCGGGCGGCGAGTTCGAGGGCGGCGTCCATCTCCTCGCGCTTCACCAGATCGAGCCGGCGGATCGTTTCGTCCACCCGCGCGCGCACCAGCGCTTCCGCCTCGTCGCGCAGGCCCGACAGCACCGAGAGCGCGCCACCGGCAACCCCCGCCAAATCCTCGAAAATCCGTGGCCGCTCGCCCATGACACTCTCCTGATACCGAGCGCTTTATATAAGCAGCGACCGCCGGCGATATAGGGGGGGCGCTGGCGCAAGGGCCGCTTCGCTGTATCATCCCCTCAACACCGGCAGCGGCCGGGGAAGAAGGAAGGAAACACCATGCCTCGCATGACCGGCGGTGACGCCATTGTCGATTCGCTGCTGCGCCACGGGATCGACACCATCTACGGCCTCCCCGGCGTGCAGCTCTACGGCTTGTTCGACGCTTTCGCCCGCAATGCCAACCGTTTGCGCGTGGTCAACGCGCGCCATGAGCAGACCACCGCCTACATGGCCTTCGGCGCCGCGCAATCCACCGGGAAGCCGCAGGCCTGCTCCGTGGTGCCCGGCCCCGGCCTGCTCAACGCCGCAACCGCGCTCTCCACCGCCTGGGGCGTGAATTCCCCGGTCATCTGCATCACCGGCGAGGTGCCCTCGGCCCAGCTCGGCCGCGAACGCCGCCAGTTGCATGAGTTGCCGAACCAGCTCGCCACCATGAAGACGCTGTTCAAATTCGCCGAACGGATCGAGCACCCGACCGACGCGCCGGATGTGATGGGCCGCGCCTTCCAGGCCATGATGTCGGGCCGGCCCGGGCCCGTCGTGGTCGAAATGCCGTGGGACCAGTTTCCCGCCACCGCCGAGGTCACGCCGCAGGAGCCGCTGCCGCTGCGCGCCGTGCCGGTGCCGGACCCCGAGCGGATCGCGGCGCTGGCCAAGCTGATCGATGCTGCCAAGGCGCCGATGATCTGGGTTGGCGGCGGTGCGGCCGATGCCGGGCCCGAGGTGTTGGCGCTGGCCGAGCGGATCGGCGCCCCGGTGGCTTCCATGCGCATGGGCAAGGGCGTTGTGGATGCCCGGCATCCCCTGGCGATGACCTCGCAGGCAGCTTTCGGCCTGTGGGACGAGACGGATTTGCTGATCGGCATCGGCACGCGGCTTGACGTGCCGCTCGGCCGCTTCGCCCCTTCGCCCAAGGGCCTCAAGGTCGGCCGCATCGATATCGACGCCGCCGAGCATCGCCGCCTGATCGTTGACGTGCCGATCGTCGCTGATGCGGCGGCTGGCGCCAAGGCGCTCACCGCCGCCGTTGCCCTCAAGCCCGGCGCGGCCTGGCGCACCCGCATCGCCGAATGCAAGGCGGAAGGGCGGGCGAAAATGCAGACCGCGCAGCCGCAATGGGGGATCGTCGAGGCGATCCGCGACGCGGTGGGCGAGGACGGCATCATCGTCGATGAGGTGACGCAGGTTGCCTACATCGCCTGGTATGGGATGGAGATCTACAAGCCGCGCAGCCTGATCTCCTCGGGCTTCTCCGGCACGCTCGGCTACGGCTTCCCCACCGCGCTCGGCGTGAAGGACGCCAACCGCGACAAGAGGGTGGTCTCGATCACCGGCGATGGTGGCTTCCTCTACGGCGGCGCCGATCTTGCCACCGCCGTGCAGCACGGCATTAACCTTGTGACCGTGCTGGTGAACAACTCCGCCTACGGCAACGTGCTGCGTGACCAGAAGCGCCTGTTCGATGGTCGCCATTCCGGCTCGGAGCTGGTGAACCCGGATTTCCAGACCTTCGCCAAAGCCTTCGGCGTGCCGTCCTGGCGCGTGACCGACACGGCGGGGCTGCGGGATGCGCTTGAAGAGGCGTTCAACGCCAACGCGCCGGCGGTGGTGGAGGTGATGAGCGATATCACCAAGGATTATCCGCCGTTTGAGTTTCATGCGCCGCGGACGGCGAAGAGGTAGGTAAGGAAGCGGTTCTTTTTTGAAAAAAAGAACCAAAAAACTTTTGTCCGCTTGGCTTCGCGCCCTCCCTGGAGGGGGCGGAGCAAACGGATAGAAAGTTTTTGCTTCTTTTGTCAAAAAGAAGCCCTTCCTTGCTTTCTCTCTTGCGTCTCTCGAAAACCCCGCCAATCCGGTCTATACGCCCGCCATGATCATGGTCACCGGCGGCGCCGGCTTCATCGGCTCCAATCTCCACGCGGCGCTCGCGGAGCGCGGCCTCGAAACCGTCGTGGTCGACCGGCTGCGCGGGGAGGGCAAGTGGCGCAACCTGGCGCATCACGCGCCGTCGCGCATCGTGCATCCGGATGAGCTGGAGGCGTTCCTCGCCATGCATCCGCCGATCGAGATGGTGTTCCACCTCGGCGCCATCAGCAGCACCACTGCGTCGGATGGGGATTTGGTGTGGCGCACCAATGTCGAGCTGCCGCGGATGCTATGGAACTGGTGCGCGGCGCGGGGCGTGCGGTTTGTGTATGCGTCGTCGGCGGCGACCTATGGCGATGGTGCCGAGGGGTTCGCGGATGGGCTGGGGGGGCTCGGCCGGCTGAAGCCGCTGAACCTCTACGGATGGACCAAGCACGCGTTCGACCAGATCGTGGCGCGCGAAATCGCGGCCGGGGCGAAGCGGCCGCCGCAATGGGCCGGGCTGAAGTTCTTCAACGTCTATGGCCCCAACGAGTATCACAAGGGCCACATGATCTCGGTGATCAAGGTCAAGCACGACGAGATTCTGGCCGAGAAGCTGCCGCGGCTGTTCAGGTCCGACCGGCCGGATGTGGCCGATGGCGGGCAGCGGCGGGATTTCATCTGGGTGGGCGATCTGGTCGATGTGATGCTGTGGCTGCTCGATACCCCCGGGGTCAACGGCTTGTTCAACCTCGGCACCGGGCGGGCGCGCTCCTATCTCGATCTCGCGTACGCGGTGTGCCGGGCGGCGAAAGTGGCGGAAGAAGTGGAGTTCATTGACATGCCGGGGAAGCTGCATGGGCAATACCAGTCATACACGGAGGCGGATATGAGCCGGTTGCGGGCGGCGGGTTATGCCGGGCAGTTCACCACGCTGGAGGACGGCATCGCGCGCTATGTCGGCGGCTTCCTGCGCGCAGCGGACCCGTATCGCTGATGTTCGGCATTCATCTTTTCCCCGAGCCCGCGGTTCTCCTTCAGATCGGGCCGTTCGCGCTGCGGTGGTATGCGCTCGCCTATATCGCCGGGCTGCTGGCGGGCTGGCGGCTGCTGCGGGCGCTGGTGTATCGCCCGCCGGCGGTCGCCACCGACCGGCAGGCCGATGATTACCTCACCTGGGCGGTGCTTGGCGTGGTGCTCGGCGGGCGGCTTGGCTACGTGTTGTTCTACCAGCCATCGCGCTTCCTCGCCGACCCCATCCAGATCCTCTATGTCTGGCAGGGCGGCATGGCGTTTCATGGCGGCATGCTGGGCGTGGCGATCGCCACCATCATCTACTGCCGGCGCGAGAAGATCGCGCTGTGGGGATTTGCCGACCGCATCGCGGTGGTGGCGCCCGTCGGCCTCGGGCTGGGCCGCATCGCCAATTTCATCAACGGCGAGCTGTGGGGGCGCCCGGCACCGGAGTGGCTGCCTTGGGCAATGCGTTTCGAGTCGACCGGCGGCGGGCCGATTTTGCGGCATCCGAGCCAGCTCTACCAGGCGGCGCTGGAGGGGCTGATCCTGTTCGCGGTGATGTGGATCGCCGCCAGCAGCGAGAAGCTGCGCGCCCGTTTCGGCTTCCTCACCGGGCTGTTCCTCGCCGGCTACGCGATCGCCCGCATCACCGGCGAGTTCTTCCGCGAGCCTGACGCGTTTCTCGGCTACCTCTACCAGGGCGCCACCATGGGGCAGTTGCTGTCCCTGCCGATGCTGCTCGCCGGGATCGGCCTCATGCTGTGGTCGCGTCGCCGCTGAATGGCCCCTTCGGAATGACCGACTGAATGGAACGCCTCGACGCCTTCATGGCCCGCGCCAATGCGGCCTATTACGCGAGCCACGATCCCTTCGCCGATTTCACCACCGCACCGGAGATTTCGCAGGCGTTCGGCGAGGTGCTCGGCCTATGGGCGGCGGTGACGTGGCAGGCGATGGGCAGCCCTAAGCACGTGCTGCTGGCCGAGGCTGGGCCGGGGCGCGGCACCTTGATGGCGGATGCGCTGCGGGCGATCGGCCGCATGGTGCCGGATTTCGCGGCGGCGTTGACGGTGCATCTGGTCGAGACGTCGCCTACGCTGCGCGCCGAGCAGGCGGCGCGGGTTCCGGGTGCTGTGTGGCATGACGATGTCGCCAGCCTGCCCGCAGGGCCGCTGCTGCTGCTCGCCAATGAATTCCTCGATGCCCTGCCGATCCGCCAGTTTCGCAGGCGTGGCGAAGGTTGGACGGAGCACTTCGTCGCCGATGGGGCGCTGGTCGAGCAGCCCGCCGAGGCGCCAGGGCTGGCAGCCGGCGAGGGTGAGATCGTCGAGCGCTGCGATGTGGGGCATGCGATCGTCGCCGGCCTCGCCACGCGGATCGCGGCGCATGGCGGGGCGGCGCTGTTCATCGACTATGGGCCTGAGCACTCCGCCCCCGGCGACAGCCTCCAGGCGCTGCGCAATGGCGAGCCCGCCGACCCGTTGGTCGATCCCGGCATGGCCGACCTCACCGCCCATGTCGATTTCGCCGGGCTCGCCGCCACAGCGCGGCAGGCGGGAGCGGCCGTGCAAGGGCCGGTGCCGCAGGGCGTGTTCCTCACCCGCCTCGGCTTGGTGCAGCGCAGCGGGGCGCTCGCTCGCTCCCGCCCGCCGGCTGGGGCGTCGGCTATTATGCAGGCGGCCAGCCGGCTGATCGAGCCGCATGCGATGGGGCGGCTGTTCAAAGCCATGGCGGTTTGCCACCCTGGCCTTCCACCTTTACCGGGATTTTCCGCATGAGCATCGCCACCGTCGAGGCCGGCCTGAAAGTTCCGCACGGATTCTTCACCCGCAGCGGCGGCGTTTCCGAAGGGCCCTTCGCCAGCCTCAATTGCAGCCTCTCGGGCGCCGATGCGCGCGAGGCGGTGCTGGAAAACCGCGCCCGCGCCGCGCGCCATCTCGGTGCCGCCCCCGTCATGCTGGTTGGCCTCACCCAGGTGCACGGGCCGGATGTCGCCACCGTCGAGACCGCCTGGCGCCCCGGTGAGGGGCCGAGGGCGGATGCGATGGTGACGGATCGGCCGGGCATCGCGCTCGGCATCGTCACCGCCGATTGCGCCCC
>CAIPLM010000334.1 GCA_903865895.1 uncultured Rhodospirillales bacterium
AAATCGCTCCGCCGGGCGGCGCTGTCGCGCTTCTCCGGGGTTTGCTGTTCGAGGCGGACGAACTGCAGCATACGGTCGGGCAAACTCGGTCTCCATCCCTGGCGCGCACGAGGCCGCGCACCAGCGCCGACCGAGCCGCATGAGCCCCTCTATCGCAGCGCTTCGGGGCATGCGAGTCGTTTTTCGCGATTAGGTCACTATTAGCGACCTATTTTCATGCATACCCGACCCTATTTTTCGCATTTCGGAAACGTCTTCGGAAAAATAGGACCGAATTGGGCCTTTCAACCCATATGAGCTGATCGGACCCCGCCGCCGGGCTGATAGCGTCGCAGATAGCCCGGTACCACTGCTTCCATCGGGGTGGCGGCAATGCCGAGGGCGGCGAGCCCATCGGCGCCACTTGCCACGACGTTGTCGCGCGCGAGCAGCAGCAGCTGGTCGCGCGTCAACGGCGTGCCCGGCACGTGCTCAAGGATCGCCGCCTGTAGCCGCGCGACCCCCATCGGCACCGCAACCAAGCAGCGCGGCCGCGCCGTCTCGGCGAGGATATAGGTGAGCAGCTCCCGCATCGTCGCCACGCGTGGCCCACCGAGCTCGAAGGTCTTTCCCGCGGCCACGTCAGTCAGCCCGGCCATCACCGCGTCAGCGACATCCCCGACATAGACCGGCTGGAACCGCGTGGCGCCGCCGATGACCGGCATTACCGGCGAAAGCTGCGCCATGCGCGCGAAGCGGTTGAAGAACCCGTCCTCGGGGCCAAACACCAGCGAGGGGCGCAGGATCACCGCCGCCGGGAAGGCTGCGCGCACCGCCGCCTCGCCGGCCGCCTTGGAGCGGGCATAGAGGCTGGGATGCTCGGCGCTGACGCCGAGGGCGGAGACATGCACCAGCCGCCGCACTCCGGCGGCGGCCGCCGCCTGTGCGATCGTCGCCGCGCCATCGGCTTGGATGCGCTGGAAATCGCCGGGCCGGGCCTCGGCGAGAATGCCAACCAGGCTCACCACCACCTCGGCACCTTCCACCGCACGCGCCACCGCGGCCGCGTCGTTCACCGACGCGCCCATCGCGACGATCTGCCCGACATCGCCCATCGTCTTCAGCGCTGCCGCCGCCTCGGTATCCCGCGCGGCGATACGCACCTGATATCCTGCGGCCGCAAGCCGCTTCACCACATAGCGCCCGATGAACCCTGAACCGCCGAAAACGGTCGCGATATGCGCTGTCATGGTCTTCTCCTGCCCAATACCGCCTTGATATGGATCGTGCGCGCCGCACTCAAAGGCGTCATTAAATGCTTTCTGCCTGTTGACGTGCCGCGCCACCGGGGTTACTAGCCGCCCCCACCGCATGCCCGACGTGCCCAGGTGGCGGAATTGGTAGACGCGCAGGTTTCAGGTACCTGTGGCCGTAAGGTCGTGAAGGTTCGAGTCCTTTCCTGGGCACCAACGGAGCGTGAGCGCGCAGCGGCAATCGCCGGGCGCGTCTCGGGCGCCGGATAGCCCGCGTGACGGGGGCGAACCCTAATCGCGCGCTGATCGATCGGGAACAGGCATGGCTGAGGTGACACTGTTCATGGCCAACGCGACCATTCATTTGCACAAGCACGACCTGCCGGACGGGCTCGATCTCGGCCGCGTGGTCGCCGTTGATACCGAGACGATGGGGCTCAACCCGCATCGCGACCGTTTGTGCCTGGTGCAGCTTTCCGCCGGCGACGGCCAGGCGCATCTCGTGCAGCTCATCCCCACCGCGCTTGGCGGGCGGGGCTATGACTGCCCCAATCTCACCGGCCTGATGGCCGACCCCGGCGTGACCAAGCTGATGCATTTCGCCCGCTTCGACGTCGCGGTGCTGCAGCACGCGCTCGGCATTACCTGCGCGCCGGTGAAGTGCACCAAGATCGCCGCCAAGCTGGTGCGCACCTTCACGGATCGCCACGGTCTCAAGGACCTCTGCCGCGAGCTTGTCGGCGTCGACCTCTCCAAGCAGCAACAGACCTCCGACTGGGGCGCCACAGAGCTGTCGCCGGAGCAGCTCACCTATGCGGCATCCGACGTGCT
>CAIPLM010000335.1 GCA_903865895.1 uncultured Rhodospirillales bacterium
CAGAGGGCGCGATACATGACCCTGGAAACAATCGCACCGATGAGCGATCATCCCATCGTCAGCTTGCCAAAATTGGCAGACTGACACAGCAGCCAACGCTCCTCACGAGCACGCTACTACACCACGCAGTGGGACACGATCTCGGCGACCGCTCGCACCTGGCGGCGGAGCAGGCGGCGGATCATCGCCACCCCCTCGTCGGTACTGGTCAGGTGCTCCTCGGAGTGCCGGGTGATCGCCCCCTGTCCCACCATCGCCTCATAGTCGCCGGGCATGGCGCGGTGTTCCTCGTCGGACAAGTCCCACCAGAACTTGCCACCGAATTTCGAGCGCATGCGGCCGATATCACCTTCCTGCTTCACGCGCCCGGCCACGTAAATGCGGAAACTGGTATCGTCGATCGGCAGCACCCAACCGATGCTCTCAACCCGGGCGAACTGCGCAACCCGAGGATTGGGCACCACGCGGAGGGTCGGCAGGGCGGCCTCGGTGACGCGGTGGAACGTTCGCCCATCCTCCGCAAGCCGGGTGGAGCGCACCTTCACGCTGGTCGGCGCCGATTCGAACTGCACCTGGGGCACGCTGGCCATGGCGTTGGTGAACTGCGTGCCGCTGAAGCTGCCGTGCAGCACCGGTACGTGGAAGGGATCGACCACATTCTCGAAATGCTGCAGCCAATTACAAGGGATGATCGCCGGCCCGCCGCCGCCGAGCGAGGTGTCGTCGGACTCGACGAATTCGCCGTCATCCATCACCTCCAGGCACTCGTAGCGCGGCAGCACCGGCCGCTTCAGTGCTGGACCCATATAGGCGAAAATCAGTCCGTAGCGCTCCTCCAGGGGATACCAGGGCTGTCGGATGCGCTGGCGCTGGCGGCCGCCCTCCGGCTCCATCGGCTGGTCGAGGCAGCGGCCTTCAGTGTCGAACTTCCAGCCGTGGTAGCAGCAGCGGAGTCCGTCCGGCTCGACGCGGCCATACTGCAACGTGGTGCCGCGATGGCAGCAGCGGGCATGCAGCAGGCCGGGCAGGCCCGCCGCATCGCGGAACAGGATCAAGTCTTCGCCCAGCGCGCGCACCGGCCGGGGGACATCACCAGCGTGGGAGGCCAGCCCGATCGGATGCCAGTAGCGCCGCAGCAGTTCCCCCATCGGCGTGCCACGCCCGACCTCGGTGAGTTCGCGATCGTATTCCGGCGGCGGCAGGTCGTAGGCGGAGCCTGAGGTGTCGCGCATGCCGTGATCTCCCCGGTGCATTCTTGCGTCGTTCCGCAAACCCTAGCCGCCGGCGCTGTACGGGCCAAGGCTTGTCTGCGGCCGGCAACCGACGCAGGCTCGCGGCAATGAACGGGAGACAAAGAATGCGCATCGCAGTGCTGGATGACTGGCAGGGAATCGCCGCGGCATCGGCCGACTGGGCCGCGCTCGGCGGCGAGACGGTGGTTTTCCGCGACGGATTCGCCGGGCCAGACGCCACCGTGGCGGCACTGGAGGGCTTTGACGTCATCGTCGCCATGCGCGAGCGCACCTGGCTCGGCCGCGAGGTGATCGAACGGCTGCCCAAGCTGCGCCTGCTGAGCTTCACCGGTCCGCGCAACGCGGCCGTCGATACAGCGGCCTGCACCGAGCGGGGCGTCGTGGTCTGCAACACCGCGCCCAATGGCTCGGGGAATGACACGCCGGAACTCGCCCTCGCTTTGCTGCTCGCCGCCGCGCGCCGCATCCCGTTGGCCGACCAGGAGATGCGTGCCGGGCGTTTCCAGCAGAACGTGGCCCCAGGGCTCGGCCTGTACGGCCAGACGATGGGGATTATCGGTCTCGGCAAGATCGGGGGGCGGATGGCCGAGTTCGCCCGCGTGCTGGGCATGCGCGTGCTGGCCTGGAGCCCGAACCTCACCGAGGCGCGGGCCGCCGAATGCGGGGCGGTTCGGGCGGAAAAGGAGGTGCTGCTGGCGGAGAGCGATGCAATCAGCCTGCATCTGGTGCTCTCCGCACGCTCGCGCGGCACGCTGGGTGCTGCCGATATCGCGCGCATGAAGCCGGGCGCCATCCTCATCAACACCTCGCGCGGCCCGCTGATCGACGAGGCGGCGCTGATCGCGGCGGTGCAGGAAGGCCGCATCGTCGCGGCGCTCGATGTGTATGACCAGGAGCCGCTGCCGGCAGACCATCCGCTGCGCCATGCGCCCAACACCGTGCTGACGCCGCATCTCGGCTATGTCTCGCAGGACAATATGCGCTCCTTCCATGAGCAGTCCGTCGAGAACATTGCGGCATGGCGGTCCGGCGCACCGATTCGCGTGATGAACCCGCAGACTCTCGCGCGCTGACGTAACAGTCGCGTGATATCTCGGGCATGTGGCGGATTGTCCTTGCGGCGCAGCGGGCAACTCAATATGATCATCATACGGAGCCACTGAGACGTCATCCCCGCTCCGGTGGGATTGGAGAATACCTATGCATTATCGAGTTCGCGGAAACAGCGTCCAGCTGGTCAAGACTGTCCGTGAGGAAGGCAGCGACAAGTTGCAGTCGAAGCCGGTTGGATCCATCAACCTGACGAACGGCACCCTGAATGCCGCAGCACTCGCGGCCCTGACGGCAGAAGAAGTGACCGAGGCGAAGGCGTGGATCGCCAATCGCAATTCCATGCGCGAGCGCTGCTCCGAGTTGGAGTTCCTGACCCTGGCCTCGCGGATCGCGGATCTGGCGGAATGGGTGCGCACCGCCGACGAGGCGTTCGTGGCCAGCCATGGTGAGGAAATCACCGACGCTTTCGGTGACCTGCGCAAGGCGATGCGCAAGCGTGGCGCAGCCAGCCGGCAGCAGGCTGACACCGCGGCCGACTGATCCATAACGCTGCGTCCCGAGTTGTGTGCCCGCCGCATCCCTGAGTTGATGCGGCGGGCATCGTCGTTAATGGGAACATCACCTCTTGCGGCGACACTACTATTGCGTGCGCGCGGGCCGCGGAGGCATATGGCGCCAACTCATGGACGGGCCGGCCGCTCCCTGGCGGACTCGTCACCGGGAAAGGATTGACGGATGCGCCTGGCGGTCTTGAAGGAACGAGCGGCGTTCGAAACCCGCGTTGCGGCCACGGCCGACACAGTCAAAAAACTGATCGGACTCGGCCTGGCCGTCGCGGTGGAAACCGGCGCCGGGGCCCATGCCGCGATGGCCGACGCGGATTACCAATCCGCCGGCGCGGAGATCGCCCCTGATGCCGCCGCTGCCTTGACTGGCGCCGGCGTGGTGTTCGCGGTGCAGGTGCCGGAGGCCGAGACGCTGGCGCTGATCCCGCGCGGTGCGCTGCTGGTCTGCATCGCCAACGCCTTCGCCACCCCTGGCCTCACCGACACGCTGGCCGCCGCCGGGATTGACTGCGCGGCGATGGAGCTCCTGCCGCGCATCACTCGCGCCCAGTCGATGGATGTGCTGTCGAGCCAGGCCAATCTCGCCGGCTATCGCGCGGTGATCGAGTCGGCGGCTGCCTTCGAGCGTGGCTTCCCGATGATGATGACCGCCGCCGGCACCGTGCCGCCCGCCCGCGTGTTCGTGGTGGGCGCCGGCGTCGCCGGGCTGCAGGCGATCGCCACCGCGCGGCGCCTCGGCGCCATCGTGTCGGCCACCGACGTGCGGCCGGCCGCCAAGGAGGAGATCAAGTCCCTCGGCGCCACCTTCGTCGGCGTCGAGGATGATGAGACCGCCGCCCAGAAGGGCGCCTACGCCAAGGAAATGAGCGACGCCTTCCGGCGCAAGCAGGCCGAGCTGATGGCCACCACGGTGGCGAAGAACGACATCGTCATCACCACCGCCCTGGTGATGGGCCGCAAGGCGCCGACCATCGTCACCGCGGCGATGGTGGAAAGCATGCGGGCCGGCAGCGTGATCGTTGATCTCGCTTCCGATGCCGGCGGCAATTGCGAGTTGACCCAGCCCGGCACCGAGTTCGTCACGCCTGGCGGGGTGCGCATCCTCGGCTGGCGCAACTGGCCCGGCCGCATCGCGGTCGCCTCGAGCGCGCTCTATTCGCGTAACCTTCTGACCTTCCTCACCACGTTCTGGGACAAGGAGGCCAATTCCCCCAAGCTCCCCGAGAGCGATGACATCATCAAAGGCACCATGCTGACCCGCGGGGGGGCCGTGGTGCACCCGCAGTTCCTGCCCGCTGCGGCCGCCTGAGGAGAGCGCAATGACACTCGCCGAACTTGCTACCCAGGCTGACGCGCTGGCCCAGGCCGCGCGCGCCCTCGCCGCCACCACCCCCGAGGTGGCCGAGGCGGTGGAGCCTTTCATCTTCCTGTTCGCCATTTTCCTGATGGCCTGCTTCGTCGGCTACCACGTGGTGTGGAACGTCACCCCGGCACTGCATTCGCCGCTGATGGGCGTCACCAACGCGATCTCCTCGGTGATCGTGGTCGGCGCCATGCTGGCAACCGGGCTGGCTGTGTCCGGCTGGGCGATGGGCTTCGGCTTCATCGCGGTCACGCTCGCCTCGGTGAACATCTTCGGCGGCTTCGTGGTGACGCAGCGAATGCTCTCGATGTTCAAGCGGAAGGGGCGCTGATCCATGTCCGCCTCGATCACCTCCCTCGTCTACCTCGTCGCCGCTGTCCTGTTCATCCTGGCGCTGCGGGGCCTCTCGCATCCCGAGACCTCCAGGCGCGGCAACCAGATGGGCATGGCCGGCATGGCCATCGCCATCCTCGCCACCCTCATCCATCACGGCATGTCGCTGCCCGGCATCGGGCTGATCGTGCTGGGCATGGCGATCGGCGGTGCCATCGGCACGGTGCTGGCGCTACGCATCCAGATGACGGCGCTGCCGCAGCTGGTCGCCGCCTTCCACTCCCTGGTCGGCCTCGCCGCGGTGTTCGTCGCCGCCGCGGCGATGAATGCGCCGGAGGCCTTCGGGATTGGCACCGCCGGGCATATCCACCCGCAAAGCCTGGTCGAGATGTCGCTCGGCCTGGCGATCGGCGCCATCACCTTCTCCGGCTCGCTCATCGCGTTCGCCAAGCTGCAGGCGCTGATGAAGGGCAACCCGATCACCTTCAAGTTCCAGCATCAGCTCAACCTCGCCCTCGGCGTGCTGCTGGTGCTGCTGATCGTCGCCTTCGTCGCCACCGGCAGCCAGCCGCTGTTCTGGGCCATCGCCGCACTCGCCATCCTGCTCGGCTTCCTGCTCATCATCCCCATCGGCGGCGCGGATATGCCGGTGGTGGTCTCGATGCTGAACTCCTACTCCGGCTGGGCGGCCTGCGGCATCGGCTTCACCATTCAGAACCTCGCGCTGATCATCACCGGCGCCCTGGTCGGCGCCTCGGGCGCCATCCTGTCCTACATCATGTGCAAGGGCATGAACCGCTCGATCCTGAACGTGCTCCTCGGCGGCTTCGGCACGGATAGCGGCGCCGGCCCGGCGGCCGCGGCCCAGGGCGAGCGGTCGGTAAAATCAGGCGCGGCGGATGACGCGGCGTTCATCATGAAGAACGCCTCCAAGGTCATCGTGGTGCCAGGCTACGGCATGGCGGTCGCCCAGGCACAGCACGCGCTGCGCGAAATGGCCGATACCCTCAAGAAAGAGGGCGTCGAGGTCAAATACGCCATCCACCCCGTCGCCGGCCGCATGCCCGGCCACATGAACGTGCTGCTGGCCGAGGCCAACGTGCCCTATGACGAGGTGTTCGAGCTTGAGGAAATCAACAACGAGTTCTCCACCGCCGACGTCGTCTACGTCATCGGCGCAAATGACGTGACCAATCCCGCCGCCAAGACCGACCCGTCGAGCGCCATTTACGGCATGCCGATCCTCGAAGTGGACAAGGCGGCGACCGTGCTGTTCGTCAAGCGCTCGATGGCGTCAGGCTATGCCGGCGTGGACAACGAGCTGTTCTTCCGGCCGAACACCATGATGCTGTTCGGCGACGCCAAGAAGATGACCGAGGAAATCGTCCAGGCCCTCGGCCACTGATCTTCCTGGCCGCCCCTCAGCGCCAGCCGCCCCAGGGGCGAAAACCGTAGGGGCGATAGGCCGGCACCACCACCACTGGGGGCGCATAGACCGGGGCCGGCGCGTAGGCGTAGCCGTGGCCCGGCCCGGGGCCGACCGGGACGGCGACGCAACCGGCGAGCGCCGCCAGGGTGACGACAGGCACGATCCGCAGGGCAAGACGGGCAATCGGGTGAGATAGCATCGGAGCCTCCAGGGCTTGGAACAACGCCAGGATTGTCGTGATTTAAGGCTTGTTGGTGGCGGCGGCGCAGTCTGGACAAGATTTAACCCGCGCAGAAATATCCGGTCGCGGTTTCGCCACGTTGTATATTCATGTTCGATGTGCGGCCGACTCCCGGCCGCGTCATGAGGAAGTGCCACCGTGCGCACCAACACATTCCCCTTCCGGCTCACCGCTCTCCTGGTCGCCGCCGCGATGTTCACCGCGCCGCTGCTGCCCACCGCAGCCTTCGCGCAGAGCGAGGCTGCCGCCGTTGACCCGCCCGCCCGCGTCGGCCGTCTCGCGCGCATCGCCGGCACCGTGTCCTATCACGGCGCCGAGCAGACGCAGTGGGAACCGGCGACGCTGAATTTCCCGGTCAGCTCCGGCAGCTCCTTCTGGACCGAGCCGCGCGCCGGCGCCGACATCGACGTCGCGGGCGCCCGCATCGTGCTGAACGAGAACACCCAGTTCGACATCGACCAGCTGAGCGACCACGCGATGACCGCGACGGTCGCCCAGGGCGCCGTCTACCTCGCGCTGCGGGGCATGCAGCCTGGGGACACGATGCAGCTGCGCACCCCGCGCGGCACCGTGACACTCGCGCAGGACGGCCAGTACGAGGTCTCCGCCGGTGATACCGAGCGGCCGACCACGGTCAGCGTGATCGGCGGCCAGGCGCAGGTGGCGGGCGATGGCGTCTCACTCCTGGTGGGCGGCAATCAGACCGCGCGCATTGCCGGCAACGGCCCCTTCCAGGGCAGCGTCGGCCCGCTCGCCGCCAGCCCCTTCCTGACCACCTACCTCGCCCCGGCGCGGCCGATGCCGAGCGGCGACTACGCACCGCCGCCGCTGGTGCAGCAGATGACCGGCGGCGAGGCACTGGCCGAGACGGGGCGCTGGGAACGTTCGGCCGAGTACGGCCAGGTCTGGTATCCGCCGGTGGAATCCAGCTGGGTGCCGTATCGCCATGGCCATTGGGCCTATGTCGCGCCCTGGGGCTGGACCTGGATTGACGAGGCGCCCTGGGGCTTCGCGCCATTCCACTATGGCCGCTGGATTCAGATCGGGCCGTCCTGGGCATGGACCCCGATCGTGCCCGGAGTGGCGATCGGTTATGGCTACCGCCCGGTCTATTCGCCGGCTCTGGTGGGCTTCGTCGGCCTCGCCGCCGGGGTGGCGATCGGGGTCGCGCTTGGCCGCTCCGTCGGCTGGTATCCGCTTGGGCCAAGGGAGGTCTACTACCCGCCCTACCGCACCAGCCCGGCCTATGTCCGTAACGTCAACGTCACCAACGTGACGAACGTGACCAACATCACGAACATCACCAATAACTCGGCACCGGCCGCGGCCGGCGTAAATCGTGGCGCCACCACCATGGTGCCAGCCTCGACGATGACGGCCTCGCAGCCCGTCGCCCGGAGCGTTCAGCCGGTGCCGGCGAGCGCGTTGTCGCAGATCCAGCCGGTGCGGGCGCCGGCCGTGCAGCCGACCTCGGCCACGGTGGGCGTCACCCCCGCGGTTTCGCGTTCGATGAACCTGCCGGCGGCCTCGCCGGGCGCCGCGTCACCGCGGCCGGTGGCGCCCGGTCCGGCGGTGCAGCCCGCCGCGACGGGGAGTTCCGTGCCGCTTCGCCCGAGCGGCGTTGCCTCCGCCCCGGCGCCTGCGGCGCCTCGCCC
>CAIPLM010000336.1 GCA_903865895.1 uncultured Rhodospirillales bacterium
AGTTGCGCATCATTGATTCGCATTGGCCGAGGCGCCGCTTCTATTCGTTCAACTGTTGCGAACTCGGTGGATTTTTTCCGCAGCCTGCTAGGGCGTTCGTGACCTAGGGCCCTCGTGGTGAATGTTAAACGCTACTCCTCCGGCTCAAACGTCATCGCCACCCCGTTCATGCAGTAGCGCTGCCCGGTCGGCGCCGGGCCGTCGGGGAAGACGTGGCCGAGATGTCCCTCGCAGCGGGCGCAATGCACCTCGGTGCGGGTCATGAACCAGGAGCGATCGGTGGTGGTGGCCACCGTGCCCTCGATCGGCGCGAAGAAGCTCGGCCAGCCCGTGCCGCTTTCGAACTTGGTCTCGGCCGAAAAGACCTTCTGCCCGCAGCCGGCGCAGGCGAAAACGCCCTTGCGCTTCTCATAGTTCAGCGGGCTGGAGCCGGCGCGCTCGGTGCCGTGCTTGCGCAGCACCTTATAGGCCTCGGGGGTGAGCAGGCGCTTCCAGTCCTCGTCGGTGCGGGTCATCGTGTCATCGCTCATGGCAGACTCCTTTGGCAATCCGATGTAGGGAGCATCGCACGGCGACGCAACGCGCCGCCGCATTTTTTGGGACCCTCGCGTGATCGCCCTCTTCAAACTGCCGGAACTGCGCGCCTTCCTCATCTCCGCCGCGCTGGCCAGCCTCGCCGAAAGCGCGCTCGCCGTGGTGCTCGGCGTGCATGTCTACGCGCTGACGCATGACGCTTTCGCGCTCGGCATGCTCGGCCTGGTGGAGGCGATCCCCGCCATCGGCCTGGTGCTGGTCGGCGGCCACGTGGCGGACCGCACCAGCCGCAAATCCGCCGCCGTGCTCACCCGCGCCGCCATGGCCTGCCTCGCCGCAATGCTGGCACTCGGCGGCGGCAACTCGGTCGCCGCGCTCTACACCATCGCCTTCTTCCTCGGCACCGTCCGCGCCTTCGAGGAACCGGCGGTGACCGGGCTTGAGGCCGAAATCCTGCCGCGCGAGCGGATGATGAACGCGGTTTCCCTCGTCGCCTCGGTCGGCCGCGTCGCCGGGTTGAGCGGCCCGGTGCTGGGCGGCATCGCCTATGAGATGGCCGGCCCCCTCCCCACCTTCCTCGCGGCCGCGGTGCTGCTGAGCCTCTCCACCCTCGCCCTGCTGCTCGGCATCAAGCCGCGCGCCGCCCCCGCCCGCTCCGGCTCGCCGGTCGGCGTCATCGCCGCCATCGCCGAGGGCGTGCGCTTCGTGTTCAACAGCCAGATCCTGATCGGCTCGATGGCGCTCGACCTGTTCGCCGTGTTCTTCGGCGGCGCCGCCGGGCTGTTCCCCGCCTTCGCCGATGAAGTGCTGCACGAAGGCGCCTGGACGGTCGGCCTGATGCGCGCCGCCGCCTCCGGGGGCGCGCTCACCTCGATGCTGATCGCCACCCGCATCCCGCCCCGCGCGCGCGCCGGCCTCGCGCTGCATCTCGCCGTCGCCGGCTTCGGCATCGGCATCATCGTGTTCGGCCTGTCGCGCAATTTGTGGCTCTGCCTCGCCGCCCTGTTCTTCGTCGGCGCCTGTGACGGGGTGAGCGTGATCGTGCGCCGCGCCATCGTCCGCATGGCCTCGCCCGACGCGATGCGCGGCCGTGTCTCCTCCGTCCGCGGCCTGTTCCTCAACGCCACCAACGAGCTCGGCACCTTCGAAAGCGGCCTCGCCGCCGTCGCGCTCGGCATCGCCCCGGCGGTATGGACCGGCGGGGTGATCACCCTGATCGTCGCCGCCATCACCGCGTGGAAGGCGCCGGTGCTAAGGCGGTTGGATCTGCGGGAATTCGAGAAGAAAGTATAGGAAGTTAAGATTCACCACAGAGACAATAAGACAATGAGGGAGCGGTGGCACCATATCGCCAGCGCGTCTCACAGCCTTACTGCCTCTGTGGTGATACTTATCCAAAAATGCGCAGCGATGATAAATTCACCACAGATACAATAAGACAAGAAGGGAACACCGGAACCATATCGCCAAAGCTCCCTCACTGCCTTACTGCCTCTGTGGTGATACTTCCCTAAGCCTTCTGCGGCACGATCAGATACTTCTTCCCCGTCGCCCGCGCGTTGTACTGCGCGACCGCCGCGAGATCGAGCACCTCGGCCAGCGAGATTTCCGCCGTGTAGTGGCTCGCGAACGTCGTCTTCAACTCCGCCACCACCCGCGCACGCAGCCCGGCCGCCGCCGCCGGGCCGATCTTGGCGAGCACCGGCGTCAGCAGCCAGCCGCCGATGCCCCAGGCCATGCCGAAGCCGCGGTTGAACTCGGTCGGCCGCACATCCAGCCCGCCATAAATGTACACCTGCTTGTGCACCGTGGAGCCGTAGCGGTTATAGGTGGTCGAGGTGCGATTGATCGCTGCCTCCATCGCGGTGAGGATCTGACCCGCCAGCCGCCCGCCGCCAGTGGCATCGAAGGCCAGCGTGGCGCCGGTCTCCGCCAGCGCATCCGTCAGCTTCGCCGCGAAATCGGGCTCGCTGCTGTTGCACACCCAGGCCGCGCCGATGCCGCGCAGGATCGCCTCCTGCTCGGCCGAGCGCACGATGTTGACCAGCTTCACCCCGTCCTTGAGGCAGATCTTCTGCAGCATCTGCCCGAGATTGGAGGCCGCCGCGGTGTGCACCAGCGCCGTGTGCCCCTCGCGCTTCATGGTCTCCACCATGCCCAGCGCCGTCAGCGGATTGACGAAGCAGGAGGCGCCATCCGCCGCCGTCGCGTCATCCGGCAGCACCAGGCAATCCGCCGCGCCGACCATGCGATACTGCGCATACATCGCGCCGCCGAGAATCGCGACCTTGCGGCCGAGCAGCGCCTGCGCGTTGGCGCCGGCGGCGACCACGGTGCCGGCACCCTCGTTCCCCACCGGGAGCGACTGGCCGACGCGGGGCGCCATCGCCTTCATGAACGGCGCCGGGATGCTGGCCTTCAGCACGCCGCCGGAGGAGGTCGCGGTGCTCATGTCAGCGGCCGCCAGCAGCAGGCCGAGATCGGACGGGTTGATCGGCGAAGCCTCGACTCGCACCACCACCTCATCGGCACCCGGCACCGGGTTGGCCACGCTGGCGAGCGAAACCTGCAACTCGCCCCCCTCGGTGACGAGTGAGCGCAGTTGCAGCGACGTGCCGGCGGGATCGTAGGACATGGGGGGTCTCCTGTTGGTTGCGCCGTCTCTACGCTTCGCCGCGGATGGCCGCAAACGTATCCCGCGCCGTCAGCAGCGCCTCGCGCACCAGGGGCAGCCCGACATAGACGGACAGATGCAGGATCGCCTCGCGCAACTCCTCCTCCGTCCAGCCCTGACGGATCGCCATGCGCAGATGGATCGCGAGCTCCGGATAGCGCCCCGTCGCCACATCCGAGGTGACGCAAATCAGCGCCCGCGTCTTGAGATCGAGCCCCGGGCGGGACCACACGGTGCCGAAGGCGATTTCCTGGGCGAGATCGCGGAATTCGCGCATGCCGGGGTCGGCGTAGACGGTGGGCTCCAGCGAGGCGGCATAGGACTCGCCCATCAGCTCACGGCGGACATCCGCGCCTTTTTCGCGCAGGGTTTTCTCGGACATTTTGACTTCTCCCTTGGTTCATTCGTCATTGCGAGCGCAGCGAAGCAATCCATCGTGCCGCCCGGTTCTATCCCGCGCCACCCTGGATTGCTTCGGCTGCGCCTCGCAATGACGCATTACCCCTTCGGCAACTCCGGCTCCCCCAGCGACAGCATCAACCGATTGGCCCAATTGAAGAAAGCCGCCCCGTTGATCACGTCCACGATCGCCGCGAGATCGAGCCCCTCCGCCCGCAGCGCCGCCACATGTTCCTCCCCGAAGCGCGACGGGGTTTCCGACAGCGCGACCGAGGCGGCGACGACGGCGTTCCAGCGCGGGCCAAGATCGGCGCCGACGCCAAGATCCAGCAGCCGCTGCACGTCATCGCCGCGCTTCGAGAAATGGGTGGCGAAGCGCGCATGCACGGAGGCGCAGTAGATGCAGCCATTGAGCCGCGAGGCCGCCGCCGCCGCCAGCTCCCGCTCGGCGCGCGGCAGCCCGGCCTCCGGGTTGTAGAAAATATCCTTATCCGTCTTGGTGCGGGCGCCAAGGATATCCGGGTCCCGCGCCAGCAGCATGAAATAGGGCGACTTCGCGCGCGAGGCATCCACCAGCCCGGCCCAGTGCCGCTCGGTCAGCTCCGCCTCCGGGAAAGGCTCCAGCCACGGCAGCCAGCCCAGCTGCGCCTGGGTGAAAACGGTGGGAACCTCGTGGCCTTCTTGGTGCAGGGTGTGCTCGGTCATGGCTCAGGCTCCGGCCAGCGTGCGCAACCCGTGCACCACGCGGATCTGAAAGGACAGGAAGGCGACGAGCTGCGAGAGGGTGACGATCCCCGTCGTGCTCCAGCCGGCATCGAGCAGCGCCTGGAGATGCGCCGGGCTCGAATCCCTGAGATGAAACACCAGCATATGCGCATGGTTCAGCGCCGCCGCGAGCCGCGGCGCCACGCCCGGCGAGGCGGTGTAGACCGGCCCCGTGGTATCCTCCGCCGACAGCGGCCCGGCCGGATAGGCGCCGAACGGCCCGCTCGCCATGCCCCGCGTCGCCTCGGTGGCCACCGTGATGGCGAGATCGTCCGGCAGCGCCTTGGCGTAGAAGGCCGAAATCGTGGTGTCCCGGTGCAGCGCCGCCACGAAGGTCGCCACCGCGTGGCGCTCCTCCAACGACATATCGGCGAGTTCGCTGGCCTCGAACAGCGCCGCGTAGCTCGCCTGCGCCTGCTCCCGCGCCTGGCGCCGCACGTTGCGAATGGCGGCCAAGGGCCCGTCCGGCGCCAGGCCGGCGAGATGGTCGATAACGTCGAAGCTCATGCTTGTGCCATGCCTGTTGCGGGTGGGTGAGAAAACGAAGATTCACCACAGAGACAGTAAGACTGTGAGGGAGCGGAACCACGATCCCTCCCCAAAGACCTCACTGTCTTACCGTCTCTGTGGTGATGCTTTCTTGGTGTCATGCGCTCGCCAAGGCCTCCTGCTTCACCCAGCCCATCGCGGGCGCGACCTTGGTGGCGAACAGCTCGATGGAGCGCAGGATCAGCGGGTGCGGCGGATCGACCGAATGGACCTGCCCCGCCACGTCGGTCACGCGGTTGAGCGTGGTGTCGCGGCTGAGGGATTCGATCACCTCGTCCACCCCGCCCATATGCACATCGAACGCGGCGAGGATGTCATCCAGCGAGCCGGTCGGCACCGCGCGGCCGAGCTTGCTGATGCGGCGGATGAAGCGGCCGAGGCCGATCTCGGCATAGCGCCGCGCCTCCGCCCGGTTATCGGCGACGAAAATACTGCGCGAGCCGAGAATGCGCGGCGTGGCCCCCGCCGGCAGCGCCGCGTAATAGGCATCCACGATCGGGTCCTGGATCTGCGGCAGCGTCGCCTTGGGCGCATCCGGGCTGCGCGGCTGGGTGCGGGACAGCAGCAGCCCGTCACCCGCCAGCCCCGCCCGGCGCCCGCCCTCCACCGAGAACGTCGCCTGCCAGATCCGCGCATCCAGCGCCGCATGGGCGGGATACATCACATTGCTGCTGCCGTTGATCTCCTGCCCGCGCAGCGCGCCGCGGAAGGTGTTGTAATAGCTCGCGTAAATCTCCCCGCGCGCCTCATTGGTGTGGCCGAAGGCGGCAAACGCCGAAGGGTTCCCCCCCGTCCCCACCCCCAACTCCAACCGCCCGCCCGACATCAGATCGAGCACCGCGGCATCCTCCGCCACCCGGATCGGGTTCTCCAACGGCAGCGTCACCACCCCCGTGCCGAGCTTGATCGTGCGCGTCCGCGCCGCCACCTGGGCCAGAAACACGAAGGGCGAAGGCAACCCGCCCTCATCCGCATCAAAGTGATGCTGCGCCACCCAGGCGCTGCTGAGGCCCATGCGCTCGGCGTGGATGATCTGCTCCATGGCCAGGCGATAGCGCTCGCCGGCGGGGACGTCATCGAGGAGGCGGGTGAAGAAGCCTAGTCTTTTCAATGTCATGGCGATGGCCTAAAGGAAGTAAGCAAGCGGTTCTTTTTTTAAAAAAAAGAACCAAAAAAACTTTTATCCATGCGCTGCGGAGTCTCCCCGGGGAAGCGCGAAGCAAACGGAGAGAAAGTTTTTTGCTTCTTTTTTTCAAAAAAGAAGCCCTTCCTTCCCATCACGCCGCCTCCCCGCCAAGGTAAGCATCCCGTATCCTGGGATCGGCGGCAAGCGCGCGCGCCGCCCCCTCCAGCGCGATCCGCCCGGTTTGCAGCACGTAGCCGCGATGGGCGATTTGCAGCGCGAGGCTCGCGTTCTGCTCCACCATGAAAATCGTGGTGCCTTCGCGGTTGATGGTGGCGATCAGTTCCAGCACCACGTCCACGAAGCGGGGCGAGAGGCCCATCGTCGGCTCGTCCATGCAGATCAGCCGCGGCCGGCCCATCATGGCCCGCGCCATCGCCACCATCTGCTGCTCGCCGCCTGAGAGCGTGCCGGCGCGCTGGGCCAGGCGCTCCTGCAAACGGGGGAACAGCGTCAGCACCCGGTCGAGATCGCTCCGCACCGCCGCGCTGTCATCGCGGATGAATGCGCCCATCAGCAGGTTCTCGCGCACCGTCATCGCCCCGAACAACCGCCGCGCCTCCGGCACCGAGCCGATGCCGGCGCGGATGATGCGATGCGTCGGCAGGCCGGAGATCACCTTGCCATCGAAGGTCACGCTCCCCGTGCGCGGCTTCATCAGGCCCAGGATGGTCTTCATGGTGGTCGATTTGCCCGAGGCATTGCCGCCGAGCAGGCAGACGATTTCGCCCTGATTTACATGCAACGACAGGTCAAAATGCACCTGCACCGGCCCGTAGAACGAGCACACCTTATCAAGGGCAAGCAGCGCGCTCATGCCGCCTCCTGCCCGGTCGACTGGTGGCCGAGATAAGCCTCGATCACCGCGGGATTATTGCGCACCTCCTGCGGCTTGCCCTCGGCAATCGCCCGCCCGCCATCCATCACCAGCACCCGGTCGGACAGGCGCATCACCATCCCCAGCTTGTGCTCGATCAGCAGGATGGTCTGCCCGCGCGCCTTCAGCGACGCGACAATCTCCTGGATTTCCGTGGTCTCCGTCTCGTTCATCCCCGCCGTGGGCTCATCGAGCAGCAGCAGCTTGGGGCGCAAGGCGAGCGCGCGGGCGATCTCCACGCGGCGGCGATTGGCGTAGGAGAGGGAATGGGCGGGATGATCGAGCCGCGGCAGCAGCCGATCGCCGAACATCGCCACGATATCGCGCACCTCGTCGCGCAGCGCCGCCTCCTCGCCGCGCACGGCGGATGGCCGGATCACCGCCAGCAGCAATTCGGCCAGCGCCCCGAGTCCGGGCACGCGCGGCCGCGCCGCGCGCAGGCGCACATGGCCGCCGATCAGCACGTTATCCATCACGCTCAAATTGGCGAACACCCGCCCGTGCTGAAACGTGCGCGCCAGCCCGATTTCCGCCAGGCGCTGCGCCGCCATCCCCGTGATATCGGCGCCCTCGAACACGACCCGCCCCGCATCCGGCCGGTCGATCCCGCTGACCAGGTTGAACAACGTGGTCTTCCCCGCCCCATTCGGCCCGATCACCGAGACCAGCTCGCCGGCGCCGATGCCGAGCGTGATGTCATTCACCGCGAGCAGCCCGCCGAAGCGGCGCTGGAGATTGCTGATGGCGAGCATCACACCGTCCCCAGCAGGCCCTGCGGCCGCACCCGGATCAGCAGCAGCAGCACCACGCCGTAAATCAGCATGCGATACTCCGCCAAGCCGCGGAACACCTCCGGCAACCCGACCAGCAGCGCCGAGCCGAGCAGCGCGCCCGAGATATTGCCGAGCCCGCCGAGGATGGCGATGGTCAGCGCCAGCACCGAGATCTGCGCGTTGAAGGTCTCGTGGTTGATGTAGGAATACAAATGCGCGGTCACCGCCCCGCCAATCCCGGCGCCGAAGCCGCCGAAGGCGAAGGCCAGCGCCTTGTAGCGATCCACATCCACCCCGTGCGACCGCGCCGCCACGTCATCATCGCGCAGCGCCCGCCACGTCCGGCCGAGATGCGACGACAAAATCCGCGCCTGCAACAGCGCCAGCCCCGTCACGACAGCCAGCACGAACCAATAGGTCTGCGGCGCGTCATACAGCGGCACGCCGGCGATGGTGAGCGGCGGAATGCCGCTGATGCCGATTGGCCCGCGCGTCAGGCTGTTCCAGTTGAGGATCACCAGCGCCACGATCTGCCCGATCGCCAGCGTGGCGATGGACACATAATGCCCGCGCATGCGAAACGCCGGGAAAACCAAGGCGGTACCGAGCACCGCCGTCACCAACCCCGCCAACCCAATCGCCGCGATGACGGGGATATGCAGCTCAATCGCCAGCAGCGAGGACGCATAGGCGCCGATCGCCAGCAGCCCGGCATGCCCCAGCGACACCATGCCGACCGTGCCGGCCACCAGCGTCAAGCTCAGCGCCAGCAGCCCGTAGAGCAGCGCATTCGTGCCGGTCTGCAACACATAATCGCCCGCCACCAGCGGCAGCAGCGCCGCCACCGCCACAATCCCCACCATCCCCGGCATGGGAATACGGATCGGCTTGCCGCGCGCCACGAAACTCCCGGTCATCGGCTCCGGCGGGGTCTCCTTCGCCGCGCTGAACAGCCCGTTGGGGCGAAGGATCAAAATCCCAATCAGCAGCACGAAGGCAAACAAATTGCGGTAGGAGGTGCCGAACAGCGCAATCCCGTAGCTCTCGATCAGCCCCAGCAGCAGCGAGCCGGCAATGGCGCCCGGCACATTGCCCATCCCTCCGATAATCTGCGCCACCACCCCTTTCAGCGTGGCGTCGAAACTCATGCCGGGATCGATGCTGTTATAGTACATCCCCACCATCATGCCGGACAGCCCGCCCAGCGCCGAGGCGATGGCAAACACCGTGCTATTCACCCGGTCCGTATCCACCCCCATCTGCTTCGCCGCATCGATATCCTGCGCCGTCGCCCGCACCGCCCAGCCCAGCTTGGTGAACCGCAGAAACACGAACAACAGCGCCGCCGAGCCAATCCCGACGCCGAGAATCAGCAAATCCAGCGTCCCGATCGACCCGCCGCCCACCTGAAACCGCCAATCCGGCAAGGGGCTCGGCAGCGCCCGCGGGTTCGGCGTGAACACCAACTGCACCACCTGGTCCAGCACCAGGCTCAACCCGATCGTCGCCAGCAGCGGCGCAATCCGGGACGTGCCATGCAACGGCCGCAGCGCCAGCCGCTCAATCGCCACCCCCAAGCCACCCGAGCCGATCAACACCGCCGGCACCGTTACCCAGAACGGCGTGTGCAACTGCGTGATGCACACCCAGCCGATATAGGCGCCCACCGTGTAGAGCGAGCCGTGCGCGAAGTTGATGAGATTGGCGACGCCGAAGATCAGCGCCAATCCTACCGCAAGCAACGCGTAGATATTGCCGACGACCAGGCCGTTGACGGTGTAATCGATGAAAGTGCCCATTTAAGAAAGGTGCTCTTTTTTTGAAAAAAAAGAGCCAAAAAAACTTCTATCCGTTTGCTGCACGGCCTCCTGGGAGAGCGCGAAGCAAACGGGTAAAAGTTTTTTGCTTCTTTTTTTCAAAAAAGAAGCGCTTCCTTCCTTCACGACCGCGGCGCCGGCTTACCATCCCAGGAGACGAACTTCCCACCCCTCACCTGCAAATTGGCGGTATTGGCGCCGGCAACCCGGCGGGTCACCGGGTCAAACGCCACCCGGCCGAACAGCACCGAGGGCACGTCCTTGATCTTCTCAAGCCCGGTGCGGATATCTGCCCGCGTGGGGCCGAACTGGCGCATCACGGCGGCCATCAGCACCATCGTGTCGTAGCCATAGGCGCAGAACGTGTCCGGCTCTTCCTTATACTTGGCGGTGAAGGCCTTCACGAAATTCTGCACCTCCGCGCGCGGCTCCTCGGGGAAGAAGTTGGACTGGCTGTAGACCCCCTCCGACGCATCGCCGCCAAGCTCGATGAACTTCGGCGAATAGATCGAGCCGATGCCCACCAGCGGCTGGGTGATGCCGGAGACGCGGGTTTGCCGGGCGATCAGCGCGGCATCGGCGTAGTATGAAATCAGCACCACGCCGTCGGGCTTGGCATCGCGCACGCGCACCAGCGTGGAGCGGAAATCCTTCTCCTCCGGCATGTAGCCCTCGACCGCCACCACCTCGGCGCCGAGCGACTTCGCGGTGGAGACCGCGAGATCCTTCGAGGTGCGGCCCCAATCGGTGTTGAGGTGGAGAATGGCGATCTTCTTCAACTGCAACTGCGACACGGTGAACTGGATCAACTGCGGCGACTGCTCGGACTGGCTGAGCGAGTTGCTCCACATATAGTCGCCGCCCTTGGTGAAGTCCGGGTGCGAATTGGTGAAGCCGAACTGCACCAGCTTGCCGCGCTGATAAATCGGGCTGGCGGCCATCGAGGCGGGCGAGGAGAAATCGCCGAGTTCCACCACGATCGAAGGATCGCCGACGAATTTCTGCGCGATGGCGACGGATTGCCGCGGGTCGTTCTGGCTGTCCTCGAAGCGATACTGCAAGGGCCGCCCCTTGATGCCGCCCTCCGGCCCGTTGATCGCCTCCAGCGCGAGATCGAACCCCTTCTTCCACTGCGCGCCATACTGCGCCGCCGGCCCGGTGAGCGGGCCGGAGACGCCGATCGTCACGGGGTCAGCGGCGAAGGCACGCGTAGTGGCCAGCGTGGCAACGCCGGCGAGCAGCGTGCGGCGGGTGGTCATGGAGCTGGAACGGTCGTGCATATGCGCCTCGCGGAAACAGCGGTGAAGGGGAAGCCGGCGTAGGCCGCCGGGCGGGCACGGGACGGGGAACGTCCGCGCGTGCTTGGACCCCGGGAGCTTTCGCTGGATCGCCGCCGCCGTCAATCCGAATCCGTCCCAGCATGAATTTTTGGCAACAGCGGCCATGGCGCGG
>CAIPLM010000337.1 GCA_903865895.1 uncultured Rhodospirillales bacterium
AAATCGCTCCGCCGGGCGGCGCTGTCGCGCTTCTCCGGGGTTTGCTGTTCGAGGCGGACGAACTGCAGCATACGGTCGGGCAAACTCGGTCTCCATCCCTGGCGCGCACGAGGCCGCGCACCAGCGCCGACCGAGCCGCATAAGCCCCTCTATCGCAGCGCTTCGGGGCACGCGAGTCGTTTTTCGCGACTAGGTCACTATTAGCGACCTATTTTCGTGCATACCCGACCCTATTTTTCGCATTTCGGAAACATCCTCGGAAAAATAGGACCGAATTGGACCTTTCAGCCCGTGTGCGCTGATCGGACCCCGCCGCCCGGCCGGTAGCGCCGCAGATAGCCCGGCACCACCGCCTCCATCGGGGTGGCGGCAATGCCGAGCGCCGCCAGCCCGTCGGCGCCGCTCGCCACGACGTTGTCGCGCGCGAGCAACAGCAGCTGGTCGCGCGTCAACGGCTTGCCCGGCACGTGTTCGAGCAACATGGCCTGCATTCGTGCCACTCCCATCGGCACCGCCACCAAGCAGCGCGGCCGCGCCGTCTCGGCGAGGATATAGGTGAGCAGCTCCCGCATCGTCGCCACGCGCGGCCCGCCGAGCTCGAAGGTCTTTCCCGCGGCCGCGTCGCTCAGCCCGGTCATCACCGCGTCCGCGACATCCCCGACATAGACCGGCTGGAACCGCGTGGCGCCGCCGATGACCGGCATCACCGGCGAAAGCTGCGCCATGCGGGCGAAGCGATTGAAGAACCCGTCCTCGGGGCCGAACACCAGCGAGGGCCGCAAAATCACCGCCGCCGGGAAGGCCGCGCGCATCGCCGCTTCGCCGGCCGCCTTCGAGCGGGCATAGAGGCTCGGGTGCTCGGCACTCACGCCGAGGGCCGAGACATGCACCAGCCGCCGCACCCCGGCCGCCGTCGCCGCCTGTGCGATCGTCGCCGCGCCATCGGCCTGGATGCGCTGGAAATCGCCGGGCCGGGCCTCGGCGAGAATGCCGACCAGGCTCACCACCACCTCGGCGCCTTCCACCGCACGCGCCACCGCGGCCGCGTCGTTCACTGCGGCGCCCATCGCGACGATCTGCCCGACATCGCCCATCGGCTTCAGCGCCGCGGCCGCCTCGGTATCCCGCGCGGCGATGCGCACCTCGTATCCCGCCGCCGCAAGCCGCTTCACCACATAACGTCCGATGAAGCCTGATCCGCCGAAAACGGTCGCGATATGCGCTGTCATGGTCTTCTCCTGCCCAATACCGCCCTGATATGGATCGTGCGCGCCGCACTCAAAGGCGTCATTAAATGCTTTCTGCCTGTTGACGTGCCGCGCCACCGGGGTTACTAGCCGCCCCCACCGCATGCCCGACTTGCCCAGGTGGCGGAATTGGTAGACGCGCAGGTTTCAGGTACCTGTGGCCGTAAGGTCGTGAAGGTTCGAGTCCTTTCCTGGGCACCAACGGAGCGTGAGCGCGCAGCGGCAATCGCCGGGCGCGTCTCAGGCGCCGGATAGCCCGCCTGATGAGGGCGACACCCAGGCGCGCGCTTCAATCGGGAACGGGAATGGCTGAGGTGACATTGTTCATGGCCAACGCGACCATTCATCTGCACAAGCATGATTTGCCGGACGGGCTCAATCTCGGCCGCGTCGTCGCCGTCGATACCGAGACGATGGGGCTCAACCCGCATCGCGACCGTTTGTGCCTGGTGCAGCTCTCCGCCGGCGACGGCCAGGCCCATCTCGTGCAGCTCATCCCCACCGCGCTTGGCGGGCGCGGCTATGACTGCCCCAATCTCGCCCGCCTGATGGCCGATCCCGGCGTGACCAAGCTGATGCATTTCGCCCGCTTCGACGTCGCGGTGCTGCAACACGCGCTCGGCATCACCTGCGCTCCGGTGAAGTGCACCAAGATCGCCGCCAAGCTGGTGCGCACCTTCACCGATCGCCACGGCCTCAAGGACCTCTGCCGCGAGCTTGTCGGCGTCGACCTCTCCAAGCAGCAACAGACCTCCGACTGGGGCGCCACAGAGCTGTCGCCGGAGCAGCTCACCTATGCGGCATCCGACGTGCTGTATCTCCACGCCCTGTGGGCGCGCCTGGAGGCGCTGCTGATCCGCGAGGGGCGGCTCGAGATCGCCGAGGCCTGCTATGCCTTCCTGCCGACCCGCTGCCGGCTCGACATGCTCGGCTGGGAAGCGCCGGACATCTTCGCCCACTAAATCCAGCACTGACCCGGGCCGCTCGCGACGACGTTACGAGAAGTTACGTTGACGCGGCCCGGCTTGTGACCGCACTTTCGCGGCCATCGATGGCGCCATTTGGGGCTGCCATCGTGGGCCGCCCCGGACCGATCAACGATGGACATCGCGCCTCCCGCCCAGACCGATCTTGAGGTCGCCCGCTCGGTGCTCGCCACCGAGGCCGCGGGGCTGCGCGCGCTGGCCGACGGGCTCGGGGCCGAATTCGCCGCCGCCGTGGATCTGCTCGCCGGCGCCACCGGGCGGATCGTGGTCAGCGGCATGGGTAAGTCCGGCCATGTCGCCCGCAAAATCGCCGCCACCCTCGCCTCCACCGGCTCGCCGGCGCTGTTCGTGCATCCGGCCGAGGCCTCGCATGGCGATCTCGGGATGATCGTGCCGGGGGATGCGGTGGTGGCGCTGTCGAATTCTGGAGAAACGGCGGAACTGGCTGATTTGATCGGCCATTGCATCCGCTTCGGCCTGCCGCTGGTCGGCATCACCGGGCGCGCCGGCAGCACACTGGCCAAGGCCGCGCGTGTCGCACTCGTGCTGCCCGAGGCGCGCGAGGCCTGCCCGATGGGGCTGGCGCCGACCACCAGCACCACCATGCAGATCGCGCTCGGTGACGCGCTCGCCGTTGCCCTGCTCACCCGGCGCGGCTTCGGCGCCGCGGATTTCCGCCAATTCCACCCCGGTGGCCGGCTCGGCGCCCGGCTGCGCCTGGTGCGGGACCTCATGCACGGCGCGGCCGAACTGCCGCTGGCCCGCGAGGGCAGCGCGGTGGGCGATGCCCTGCCGGTGATGACCGCAAGGCGTTTCGGCTGTGTCGGCATCCTCGACGCCGAAGGCCGGCTCAGCGGCATCATCACCGATGGCGACTTGCGCCGCGCCCTTGGGCCGGGCCTGCTGGAAGCCGCGGTGGAGACGGTGATGAGCCGCGCGCCCCGCGTGATCGCGCCCGATGCGCTGGCGGCCGAGGCGCTGCACGTGATGAACACGCCGGAGCGGCCGATCACCGCGCTGTTCGTCATCGACCCCGACGGGCGTCCGCTCGGCCTGCTTCACATGCATGATCTGCTGCGCGCGGGGATGGCATGAGCGGCTCGGCCAACCGCACCCCGGTGCCGCGACTGCCCACCGGGCGGCGGCTTGGCACGCAGCCGCACAAGACGCCGGCCTACGGCGCCATCGCCCAGCGGCGCTGGATGGTCGGGCTCGCCAAGCGCGTGTTGCCGCTGCTGGCGCTTGCTTTGCTGGTGCTGGTCGCGGCATGGCCGGAAATCGCCCAGCAGACCGATCGCGCGCGGCTGATTTACCGCCGGGGCGGCGTGGTGCCGGAAAGCGGCGTGCTGACCGCGCCGCGCTATCGCGGCGAGGACGACAACCACCAGACCTACACGCTGACCGCCACCGCCGCACGCCAGATCGGCACTGACCGCATCGACCTCACCGACCCCGTCGGCGATATCATCCTCACCGGCGGCATTTGGCTCCAAGTGCAGGCAACGGCGGGCACCTATATGCAGAAGGCGGCGCAGCTCGATTTGTCGGGTGAGGTGACGCTCTACCGCGACGACGGCTCCACGCTGGTCACGGACGCAGCGACGCTCGACCTGCGGGAAGGTGCCGCGGCCAGCGCCGCGCGCACCCATGTCGAGGGCCCGTTCGGCACGCTCGACGCCCAGGGCTTCACCATCACCGAGCGCGGCCGGGTGGCGCAGTTCCATGGGCCCGCCCGCCTTGTGCTTGACGGAGGCCGGCCATGAGGCTGCTCGCCACCATCGCGTCCCTCGCCATGCTGGCCGCCGGCACCGCCGCCGCGCAGCCGATCGACCTCTCGCGCGGCGGACCGATCGACGTCACCGCCGCCGGCGGGTTCGAGTGGCGGGACCAGGAGCAGAAGGTGATCGCCTTCGGCGAGGCCCGGGCGGTGCGTGCCGATGTCACCGTGCTGGCGGACCGGCTGGTGGCGCTCTACCGCAAGCGCGCGGGGGCGGCCGGCACTGCGACTGATTCCGGCGGCAACGAGATTTATCGTCTGGAAGCGGAGGGCCATGTCCGCATCGTCACCCCCACCGACGAGGCGGTGGGCGATCGGGCGGTCTACGATATCGACCAGGCGGTGCTGGTGATGACCGGCGGCGCGCTCAAGCTGACGACCCCGCAGCAGGTGATCACCGCGCGGGACAGCATGGAATACTGGTCCGACCGCCGTATGGCCGTCGCGCGCGGCGCCGCGGTGGTGGTGACCAGCGACGGGCGGCGCATCAGCGCGGACACGCTGGTCGGCTACACCACCCCATCGGGTGAGCCGGCCGCGAAGCCGCAGCCGGCGGCCGCTAAGCCGGCCGCGGCGGGCACGGATGCCTCGGGCAAGCTGCAGCGTGTCGAAGGGTTCGGCAATGTCGAGGTGCGCACTGCCGCTGATACGGTGCGCGGCGATCGCGGTGTCTACGTGGTCGATCTCGGTACCGCTCGCGTGGTCGGCAATGTGCGGGTGACGCATGGACAGAACCAGCTCAATGGCCCGGCTGCCGACGTGAACATGAAGACCGGCGTTGCCCGCATGATCGCCGATCCCGGCGGGCGGGTGCAGGGCATGATCGTGCCGAACGATGCACAGTCGGCCGCGTCGGTGCCCGCCCCTGCGGCCCCGGCCAAGCCTGCCGCCAAGCCGCCGGTGAAGAAGCCATGACCGGATTGCGCGTGCTGCCGGGCTCCGGCGGCCTGGTCGCGACCAGCGTCGGCAAGGTCTACAAAAAGCGCCCGGTGGTGCGGAACGTCTCCGTCTCGGTGCGCCGTGGCGAGGTTGTCGGCCTGCTCGGGCCCAATGGCGCCGGCAAGACCACCACGTTCTACATGATCGTCGGCCTGGTCCGGCCGGATTCCGGGACGATCACGCTCGACGGCCACGATATCACCGGGCTGCCGATGTATCGCCGCGCCCGCCTCGGGATCGGTTATCTGCCGCAGGAGGCCAGCGTGTTCCGCGGCCTCACGGTGGAGCAGAACATCATGGCGACGCTCGAAGTGGTCGAGCCCGAGCGCGACCGGCGGGACCAGATGCTGGATGAGCTGCTGGCCGAATTCGGCATCCAGCACCTCCGCCGCACCACCGCGCTCGCGCTCTCCGGCGGCGAGCGGCGCCGCGTCGAGATCGCCCGCGCGCTGGCGACGCAGCCGAGCTATATCCTGCTCGACGAGCCGCTGGCGGGCATCGACCCCATCGCGGTCGGCGAAATCCGTGACCTCGTGGCCCATCTCAAGGATCGCGGCATCGGCGTGCTGATCACCGACCATAACGTGCGCGAGACGCTGGAGATCATCGATCGCGCCTACATCATGCATGACGGCCAGGTGCTGATGGAGGGAAGGCCGGAAGAGGTGGTGGCCCATGCCGATGTGCGGCGGGTCTATCTTGGGGAGCGGTTCTCGCTGTGACCGCGATCGGCCATAACGGCGGCCCGCCGCTGGAGGATGAACCACCGGAGGACCCCGGCGCCGTCTCCTGGCGCTCCTGGGCCTGGCGGCGGGCGCATAAGCGAGCCTGGAAGACCCCGCCGCGCGAAATCGCCCTGCGACGGCTCGCGCGGGCCGAGGAGCTTGGCATGTCCTACCACGACTACACGCTTGAAATCATGGAGCGCGGGCGGCATTTGTAGCGGCGGTGACGGGGGTTTCCTAACTCCGCGTTGACCTGATGGTGGTAATTTCACCGTCATGCGCCGATTTCAGCACGATTCTTGCTTGCCTCTTTTCGCCGTCCGACGTCCATTGCGGCCATGAAGCCGTTCCGGAGCCCTGCCCCGCCTAGATCGACGAGCGCGCCCTGATGGGGATGGGCCCGCGTCTCGACCTGCGCCAGTCGCAGTCCTTGGTGATGACGCCGCAGCTGCGGCAGGCGATCCAGCTGCTGCAGTTCAATAATCTCGAAGCGGCCGCCTTCGTCGAGCAGGAGCTCGAGCGCAACCCCATGCTGGAGCGCGACGAGCGGGACAGCGATAGTTTCGGGGAGCGCCCGGCGCCGGACCAGGTCGAAATCCGCCCCGCCGAACCGCCGGATGGGATGGACGCCCCGCCGCCGCCCGATAGTTTCGCCGAGATCGGTGCCGAGCGGATCGCCGCCGAGGGCAGCGGCCCGCTTGATACGGCCGAATACGCCGAGACCTATGACCCCGGCGGTGCCTCGGACGGCGTGCGCGGCGGCGCCGGCGGCAGCAGCGATTTCCGCACCGATGAACGCGGCATCGAGGATCTCGCCGAGGGCCGCGCCTCGCTGCGCGAGCATTTGAGCGAGCAGGTCCGCCTCTCCTTCCGCGACCCGGTGGACCGCATGATCGGCGCCACCATCCTCGCGCTGATCGAGCCGACCGGGCGATTCTCGGTCGCCTCGGACGCCATCGCGCGCACGCTGGGCATCGATGAGGCGCGCGTGGAGCGAGTGCGCGCACTGATGATGCGCTTCGACCCGATCGGCATGTTCGCGCATGACCTCAAGGAGTGCCTGGCCGTTCAGCTCGCCGAGAAGAACCGGCTCGACCCGGCGATGCAGGCGCTGCTCGACAATCTCGACCTCGTGGCCAAGCGGGACACCAAGCGGCTGATGGCGGTCTGCGGCGTCGATGCCGCCGACGTCGCCGACATGATCGCCGAACTGCGCCGGCTCGACCCCAAGCCCGGCGCCAGCTGGGACGAGGCGACGCCGCTGACCGTGGTGCCGGACGTGCTGATGCGCGCGGCGCCCGATGGCGGTTGGCTGCTCGAGCTCAATCCCGAGACCATGCCGCGCGTGCTAGTCAACCAGACCTTCACCGCCCGCGTGCTCCCGAAGGCCTCCAAGGAGGACAAGGCTTTCATGATCGACCGGCTGCAATCCGCGAATTGGCTGGTGAAATCCCTCCAGCAGCGGGCACAGACCATCATGAAGGTGGCGAGCGAGATCGTGCGCCAGCAGGACGGTTTTTTCCGCCATGGCGTGAGCCATCTCCGCCCGCTGATCCTGCGCGACGTGGCGGCCGCGGTGGAACTGCATGAAAGCACGGTCAGCCGGGTGACCTCGAATAAATTCATCGCCACGCCGCGCGGCACGTTTGAGCTTAAGTATTTCTTTACCACCGCCCTCCAGGCTACCGGCGGGGGCGATTCCCACAGTGCCGAGGCGGTCAGGTACCGCATTCGCCAGCTCGTCGATGCCGAGCCGGTAAATGAAATCCTGAGCGATGACGCGATTGTGGAAATACTCCGGCGGGAAGGCGTAGACATCGCACGCCGAACCGTGGCCAAATACCGCGATGCGCTGCGTATTCCAAGCTCAGTGCAGCGCAAACGGGAGAAGGCCGTGCCGGCCTGATCACGCCCGTGCCCGCAAGCCGGCCCATGCATTTTTCCGGGCCGGCCCGGACCTCGCGCGCCGGCAGGCGGTCCCGAACAAAGGACGTGAGGACGGACCATGCAAATCACGGTCTCAGGCAAGCAAGTCGACCTTTCGGAAGCCCTCAAGACACGCGTCAACCAGGCGCTCGCCACCATATCCAGCAAGTATTTCGATCACGCCCAGGAAGCGCATGTGACGTTCAGTCGCGCGCGATGCTTTTTCACCTGTGACATCAACATCCATGCCGGCCGCGGCCTGATGCTGCGCGGCGAAGGCGAGGCGGCGGATGCCAATTCCGCCTTCGATGACGCTGCCGAACACATCGCCAAGCGCCTGCGCCGCTACCGCCGCCGGGTGAACGAGCATTCCCGCGATGCCGCCCATCGCGAACGCCCGCAGGCCGCGCGGCAATACGTGCTGCGTGAGGCGGTGGAGGAGCCGCAGGAAGCCGGGCATGGCGTGGCCGTGCAGGCCAATACCACCTACGCGACGGTGATCGCCGAGACGGCGACCGAAATCGCCCGCCTCGCGGTGAGTGACGCGGTGATGCGGATGGACCTGGCGGATCAGCCGGTGCTCATGTTCCGCAACATCAGCAGTGGCGAGCTCAACGTGGTCTATCGCCGCAGTGACGGCCATATCGGCTGGATCGATCCCGCCGCTTCGGGCTGAACGGCGGCCCGGGGGGCAGTGATGCCCCCCTTGAGGGCTTAATGCACCAGGCTGGGGAACATCGCGTGCTGCACGATCGCCGCCAGCGCGGTGTCACGATCGGCGGCGAGTGCCATAGGTGTGCCGTCGGCGGCGTGGATGGCGAAGGCGTGGGCGCCGTTATGGAGCACCGGCTTCACGTAGGCGATCTGCGAGACGCCGAGTGCGGCAAGCTGTTCGGCGGTGATGTGGTGAATGTCGAAATGCATCACGGTCGTGTCGTCGGTCATCGCGGCCTCCTATTCGTCTCCAACCACCATCGGCGCCCGCCCGCCGGGCGCGGGGCGGGTGATCGGGATGGTGCGCACCCGCCCTTCCGGAATGGGCCGCGCGAGGTCGATATGCAGCAGCCCGTGGTCCATCCAGGCGCCGCGCACCTCGATATGTTCGGACAGCACGAACACCCGCTGGAACTGCCGGGCGGCGATGCCGCGATGCAGGAACACGCGTCCCTGGCTGTCATCGGTCTGGCGCCCGCGGATCACCAGCTGGTTGTCCTCGTGGGTGATCTGCAGGTCCTCCATCGTGAACCCGGCGACCGCCAGGGTGATGCGCAGATTGGCCGGGCCGGTCTGCTCGATGTTGAACGGCGGATAGCCGTCGGAGGATTTCTTGGTGGCCTGCTCCAGCAGCAGTTCGATGTGATCGAACCCCAGCACGAGCGGCGAGGCGAAAATACGCGTGGTCATCGATGGGCTCCCTCAGCCGAGCGAAGCGGTTGGCGGACCCCGTCATGGCAATCCGTCGCGCGTTATTTTGGTCACCGGGGCGGCCGATGCAAGGGGGATGCGTTGATCACGCGGTCCGTGAAGGCTAGATGACCGGGATGACCGACGCCGCACACCCGGACACCCTCCCGATCCTCATTGCGCCCCAGGCGATCCTCAAGGCCCGCGCCCGCCCGATCGGCGCCGGCGATGCCGATCGGGTGCGCGATCTCGTGCCGCTTATGTTCGCCACCATGTACAAGGCCCCCGGCATCGGCCTCGCGGCGCCGCAGGTCGGCGTCGGCCTGCGGCTGGCGGTGGTGGACCTGATGCCCGGGGACAAGCCGGCGCCGATCGTGCTGGTCAACCCCGAGATCACCGCCGTCAGCGCCGAACTGGCCACCCGCGAGGAGGGCTGCCTCTCCATCCCCGGGCAATATGCCGAGGTCACTCGCCCGGCGCGGGTGAAAGTGCGCTTCCATGATGCGGCCGGAGTGCGGCAGGAGATCGAGGCCGATGGGCTGCTGGCGGCCTGCCTGCAGCATGAGATCGACCATCTCGACGGCGTGCTGTTCGTCGATCACATCTCGGCGCTGAAGCGCAACATGCTGATGCGCAAGCTCGCCAAGGCGCAGCGGGAGGCGAAGTAGCGCGTGGCGCGGCTGCGTCTCGCCTTCATGGGCAGCCCGGATTTCGCGGTGCCGGCGCTGCATGCCTTGCACGGCGCACATGATGTGGTCGCCGTCTACTGCCAGCCGCCGCGCCCCGCCGGCCGCGGCCAGGCGACGCGGCCATGCCCGGTGCATGCGGCCGCCCTCGCGCTGGGGCTTGAGGTGCGCACCCCCGCCCGGCTGCGCAAAGATACGGAAGCCCAGGCCGCATTCGCCGCGCTCGATCTCGATGCCGCGGTGGTCGCCGCCTATGGGCTGATCCTGCCGCAGGCGATGCTGGATGCGCCGCGCCGAGGCTGCCTCAACATCCACGCCAGCCTGCTGCCGCGCTGGCGGGGTGCGGCGCCGATCCAATCCGCCATTCTTGCAGGCGACGCCGAGACCGGCATCACCATCATGCAGATGGATGCCGGGCTCGATACCGGCGCCATGCTGCTGACCGGCCGCGTGCCGATCGGCCCCCACACCACGGCCGCCGACCTGCACGACACCCTGGCCGAGATGGGCGGCGATCTGGTGTTGCGCGCGCTGGCGGAGGCGCCGTCGCCGGTGGCACAGCCGGCGGAGGGCGCGACCTACGCAGCCAAGCTGTCGCGCGAGGATGGGCGGATCGACTGGACGCAGGATGCCGCGCGGATTGACCGGCAGGTGCGCGCCCTCAACCCCTGGCCCGGCACCTTCACGGATCTCGGCGGCGCGGTGCTGAAGGTGCTGGCGGCCGAGCCGGTTGCGGGCGGCGGGGCGCCGGGGGTGACGCTCGATGCCGGATTGATGGTTGGCACCGGCGGTGGCGCGCTACGGCTGCTGCGGGTGCAGGCGCCCGGGCGGGCGGCGATGGAGGCGAGCGCCTTCCTGCGCGGCCGCCCCGTGCCGCCCGGCACGCGCCTGGGCTGATGGCGCGCTACGCGCTGCGGCTGGAGTATTTCGGCGTCGGCTTCGTCGGCTGGCAGCGCCAACCCAATGGATTGTCGGTCCAGCAAGTGCTGGAGGAGGCGGCGGCCCGGCTGAATGGTGGCCAGAAGGTGGCCTCGGTAGTGGCCGGGCGCACCGATGCGGGGGTGCATGCGGAGGGGCAGGTGGCGATGATCACGCTCCCGACCGACTTCCCTCCGGTGCGGGTGCGCGAGGCGCTGAATTTCCACATGAAGCCGCACGCCGTCGCCGTGCTCGCCGCCGCCCTGGCGCCGGAGGGTTGGAACCCGCGATTTTCCGCCATCCAGCGTCACTATCGCTACATCATCCTGGCCCGGCGGGCGCGGCCGGCCTTGCTTGAAGGCCGGGTCTGGCATGTGCCCGGCCGGTTTGACGCCGATGCCATGGGCGCTGCCGCACAGCGTCTGCTCGGCCGGCATGATTTCACCACCTTCCGCGCCACCTCCTGCCAGGCGAAATCGCCGGTGCGCACGCTCGATCGCCTGGACGTGAGGCGCACGGGGGACCTCGTCATCTGCGAGGTCTCCGCCCGCAGCTTCCTACATCACCAGGTCCGCAACATGGTCGGCACGCTGAAGCTGGTCGCCGAGGGGCGCTGGGACGCGGAGCGTGTGTCGGCGGCACTCGCCGCCCGCGACCGCAAGGCTGGCGGGCCCACCGCGCCGCCCGACGGGCTGAGCCTGATCGGGGTCGACTATCCCGAGAATCCCTTCGCCATGGCCCTGAACTGAACCGGCGCCGCCAACTGTGACTGCCAATCCGCCCTGTTCGGTGCTAGCCTTGCGCATCCGATCCGACGAGGACCCGCCATGACCTTCCCGCGCACTCCCCTGATCGCCGCGGCCTTCGCTGCCCTGGCCTTGATCGCCCAGCCCGCCATGGCGAAGACCCTCGCGGTCGGCCCGGACAAGGAGTTCAAGCAGCCGTCGGACGCCATCAAGGCGGCTGATGACGGCGATAAGGTGCTGATCGATGCCGGCGAGTATTTCGACTGCGCCGTTGTTGAAGCCAGCAACCTGATTATCGAGGGCGCTGGGGCGGATGGCTCGGCCATCCTCACTGACAAGACCTGCGGCGGCAAAGCGATCCTGGTGACAGTTGGCGACAACATCACCGTGCGCAACCTCACGCTCTCCCGCGCCCGCGTGGCCGACAAGAACGGCGCCGGCATCCGCGCCGAGGGTACTACGTTGACCGTCGAGAAGGTGAAGTTCCTCAACAATCAGAACGGTATCCTCTCCGGTCCGCGTCCGGATGGGGTGACGATCATCCGCGACAGTGACTTCACGCGCAACGGCGTCTGCGACCCGACCTGCGCGCACGGCATGTATATCGGCGCCTCCAAGCTCCTGCGGATCGAGAATTCACGCTTCAGCGACACCCGCCAGGGTCACCACATCAAGTCCCGCGCGGCGCGCACCGAGATCGTCAACTGCACCATCGCCGATGGGCCGAACGGGACGGCGAGCTATCTGATCGAAATCCCGAATGGCGGATCACTGGTCCTGCGCGACAGCACGCTGGAGAAGGGCCCGAAGGCCGACAACCGCTCCAGTGCCATCTCCATTGGCGCCGAGGGCGTCACCCAGCCGACCCGCGAGATCACCATCACCAACAACAAGTTCAGCAACACGGGTCGCTACCGTACGTTCTTCGTCAACAATCTCACTGCGACCGATGCGATGCTGAAGAACAACAAACTGTCGGGGCAGGTTGATGCGCTGAAGGGGGATGGTGAGGTGCAGTGAAGGAAAGGGCTCTTTCTTGAAAAAGAACCAGGATATTTTCTCAGTTTGACCGGGTGTCCACACCCGCCCGTGGAGCGCTGTCTGCGAGCCCCATGATTGCCTCCTCGGCAAGGGTGGTGTCGATGCAGGACTCGAAGGCGATATCACGTGACAGGGCACCGCCATTGCGCATGGCGGTGTGCAAGAATTCATAACCGTCGCGGCGGATCACCGGCGTGTCGTTCCAAAGGCCAAGCTCCTGGTAGCGGGCGATCGCGCGGGCGAACAGGTCGGGCGGAAGGTCCGGGAAGTAGCCGCGGACAGCGGCGACGATCTCGGCAGCCGGGGCGATGGCAAAGTCGCCGAGCGTGCGATGCAGGGCGACGGTCATTGCGCGCAGCTCGTCGCGCCGCGATTGCAAGGTCGGCTGACGGGTGACCAGGGCGGTGTAGGCGGCCGGTCCGCGCGAGGCGGCAGCATACCAGACATGGCCGGCGCCGTCGGCCAACAGGTCCTCGACATGGGGCTGGAAGACCTGAATCGCCGCGAGAGTGCCGTCCCGCAGGGCCGCCGCGTTATCTGCCATGCTGCGGCCACGCACGGGATGCCGCACGACCACTCCGGCCCGGCGCAGATCCTCCTGCAGGCAGAGCCAGGGCGTCGGCACCTCCGAGACCACGCCTAGGGGGATTTCCGCTAGGTCCGCAAAGGTGAAGCTGGGCCGTGGTGCTGCCCCGACGATGAAGAACGGGTCACGTGCCACCACATCTGCGAAAGCGACCGTGTCTGCATGCGGGTCGGCGTCATGGGTCATCATCACCCGCAACGGCCCGCCCCACATGACGTCGACGCTGCCGTCACGCAGGGCGCGGGTGGCGGCCGCCGGCTCGGGCGAGGCGCGCAGCTCGACCTGCACCCCAGCATCGCGGAAGGCGCCGGTGGCGAGCGCGGCATAGAAGGGCGCGTAGAATAGGGCGCGGAAGTTCTCGGACAGGAGGATCGGCATGAGGTCGTCCTTGTCGATATGTTAGCGGGCATGGGGAAGACAGTGCTTCTATCGACAAAATGATCGCCTCCCTTCCTCGCTGACCCAACGAAAAGCGCCGGAGGTTCCCCCCCGGCGCTTTCCTTCGTCGCGTCCCAGCCGGCCTAGATGTCGGCGCTGGCGGGGCGCTTGTGCGGGCTTTCGATGGGATCGTCGCCAAAGATGTCGCGATCCTTGGTTTCGGGAACGAAGATCATGCCGATGACGAAGGTCGCGCCAGCGATGATCACGGGATACCACAGGCCGGAGAAGATATTGCCGGTGGCGGCCACGATGGCGAAGGCGGTGGGCGGCAGGAAGCCGCCGAACCAGCCGTTGCCGATGTGGTAGGGCAGCGACATGCCGGAGTAGCGGATGCGGGTGGGGAAGAGTTCCACCAGCATGGCCGCCATCGGGCCGTAAACCATGGTCACCAGCAGCACCAGGATCGTTAGGATGCCGATGGTCTTGACCATGTTCACCTTAGCTGGGTCAGCGCCTGCCGGGTAGCCGGCGGCGCGGATGGCGTCAGTGGCGTCCTTGACAAAGGCGGTGTTCTTGGCTGCGGCCTCGGCGCCGGCCTTCACGCGGTCAAAGGACTCGATCTCCTTGTCGCCGATCTTGATCTTCGCAACCGTCCCCGCGGGGGCGGCGACGTTCGCGTAGTTGACGGAGTTGGTCGCCAGGAAGGACTTCGCCACGTCGCAGGAGGTGGTGAAGGTCGAGGTGCCGGTCGGGTTGAACTGGAAGTGGCATTCGCTGTCATCGGCGATCACGGTGACCGGTGACTTCTCAAGCGCGGCCTCGAGCGTCGGGTTGACCGCGTTGGTCAGCGCCTGGAACAGCGGGAAGTAGAGGATCGCGCCGAGCAGGCAGCCACCGAGGATGATCGGCTTGCGGCCGATTTTGTCGGACAGCCAGCCGAAGAAGATGAAGAACGGCGTGCCGATGGCGAGCGAGCCGGCGATGGCGTAGTTCGCGGTGATCGGGTCCATCTTCAGCGTCTGGGTGAGGAAGAACAACGCGTAGAACTGCCCGCCGTACCAGATCACCGCCTGGCCGGCGGTGCCGCCGATGAGGGCGAAAATGGCCACCTTGAGGTTGTCCCAGCGGCCGAAGGCTTCGGTGAGCGGCGCCTTGGAGTGGGTGCCCTCCTCCTTCATCTTCACGAAGGCCGGGCTCTCGGCGAGCTGCAGGCGGATCCAGATCGACACCGCGAGGAGCACGATGGAGACCAGGAACGGCACGCGCCAGCCCCAGGCAGCGAAATCGGCCGCCGACATGGAGGTGCGCAGCAGCACGATAACGATCAGCGAGAGGAACAGGCCGACCGTCGCCGTGGTCTGAATCCAGGAGGTGTAGAAGCCACGGCGGCCATGCGGGGCATGCTCGGCCACATACGTGGCGGCACCGCCATATTCGCCGCCCAGGGCGAGGCCCTGCAGCAGGCGGCAGGCGATGAACAGGATCGGCGAGATGATGCCCCAGCTGCCATAGCTCGGCAGGCAGCCGACCACGAAGGTGGCGATGCCCATCAGCGTCATCGTCACCAGGAAGGTGTATTTGCGGCCGACGATGTCACCGAGTCGGCCGAAGAACAGGGCGCCGAAGGGGCGCACCGCGAAGCCTGCGGCAAAGCCGAGCAGGGTGAAGATGAACCCCGCGGTCGGGTTCACGCCTGAGAAGAAGTTCGCGGCGATGTTCGCAGCCAGCGAGCCGGCCAGATAGAAATCGTACCACTCGAATACCGTGCCGGCCGACGAAGCGATGATGACCTTTCGCTCCTCCGCCGTCATCGGCCTGATCTCCGCGTCCGACCGCGGAATGCGTGCCTGTGCCGCCATGATGTTCTTGAGCCTCCCTGGAATTCGCCGGTTGTCTAAATCCCCCGCAGCACGCCATGTGAACGATCGGTTATGATTTGCAAAGCCCTTTTTTGGCCGCCGCGCGGTCACGCAGGGCCGGACGCGGCGGTGGGTGAAGGAAGTTTAACCCGCTGCCGCAACGTCGCCATGATCCCGCCCGACGGCGGCCTTGCTCGGGCGGTCATATCCCCTTGTCAGGCAATCCTGCCAGACACCAGGAAATACCCCCGATGACCAGCTTCTCCCGCATCGCTCTCGCCGCCCTCCTCTCGGCCGCCTTCGCTCTGCCGGCGATGGCCCAGGGCTCCGCCACCACCACCGCCGCATCGGGCACCGCCATCACGGGCACCACCGGCCCGGCCGCGAAATCCGCGGTCGATGCCAAGAAGCCGGCGGTGAACACCAACATCCACCGCACCGCCGCCCCGGGCACGACGGACCTCAAGGTCCCCGCCAAGCCGGCCGATGGCGCGAAGACCGCCGCCAAGCCCGCCACGGACGCGAAGCCCGCGGTCGATGCGAAGGCGACGGATGGCAAGGCGCCGGTTGACGCCAAGGCCAAGCTGAAGCCCGCCCCCGCCGGCAGCGTCGCCGCCGCGCCCATCGCGCCGGCCCCTGCGATGACCGGCAACGGGACCACGGCGCCGAAGGCGACCAACTGATCCCAGCCGCCGGTAAGCGACTTCCCGCAACCAGCCCCCGCCCTGACCCGGCGGGGGTTTTGCCGTACGCGCGCTGCATGCAAGCTGCCCGCGCGAGTCATTTGCACACGTATGATCCAGCGCCTATATCCGCCGGCTTAGACGCGGCTCGGTACTGGTGGAGATCCACGTGGCGCAGGCGGCACTCGCTCAGGGCAATCCCGCTGCATTGGCGGGCTATGCTGTCGAAGATCAGGTCGGCTTTCTGCTGCGCCGCGCCCATCAGCGCCACGCCGCGATTTTCCTCGACGCCATGGCGGCGCTTGACCTCACGCCCACCCAGTTCACCGCGCTGATCAAGACGGTCGAGCTTGGCCGCGTCACCCAGAACCATCTCGGCCGGCACACCGCGATGGACCCCGCGACCATCCAGGGCGTCGTCCGCCGCCTCGTCGATCGCGGTCTGGTGTCCCGCGGGTTGGACCCGATGGACCGCCGCACCACCGTGCTGCTGCCGACCGAGGCCGGCGTCGCGCTCGCGGCTCTGGCGGTGCCCGCTGCGCGCGGCATCACTGATGCCACCCTCGCCCCGCTCGCCGCCGCCGAGCGTGCCCAACTCCTCGCCCTGCTGCGCAAGCTCGGCTGAATTTTCAGGAATTCCGACCATGACCGCCCCTCTCGGCCACGGCCTCACCTTCGCTGACCTCGCCACGCGTGACGGGCTGGTGAGGCTCGATCGCGCCTTCGTCGCCCGCCTCGCCGCCGAGCCGGAGTTGCACGCCCGCCTGATGGCCGCGCGCGCCAAGCCTGAATCGCTCGACGCCAAGGCAGAGGGCGCGCTGGTAGTGGATCTCGGGCCGGCGCTCGAAGGCTTCGTGGCGGAGCTGTTCGGCATCGAGGCGGAGGTGGCCGCCATTCGGGACGCGACTTTGGCGCTCGACCCCGTGCACGCCTGCAAGCGCCTGTTCGTGCAGCGCCAGGCCGTGCGCAAATACGCCGACCCGAGCGGGTTCGACGGTGCCGCCTTGCGCGCGGAGATTGAGGCGCGGCTGGGCGTGGCGCTCACTGAGCCCGGCTTCGCGGCCTTCGTCACCGCGGCCGAAGGCGATGAGGCGGCAACCGATCTGGCGGCCCGCTATGCCGCCTGGGCCACGCTGACCCCGGCCGGGCGCGCCCACCACGCCGGTGGCACGCTGTTCCGCGTGCCCCATAAGGTGGATACGGCGCACCTCGTCCCGGTCGAGACCATCGAGCGCGATGGGGTGACCATGCTGCGCCTGCCGGAGCATGACTGGCGGGCGCGCGACGGGTTTGCGCTGACCGATGCGGGGATGAGCGGCCAGCAGGCGCTCGACCATATGAACTACTGCATCTGGTGCCACGAGCAGGGCAAGGACTCCTGCTCCAAGGGCCTGAAGGACCGCAAGACCGGCGCCTTCCAGAAATCCCCCTTCGGCGTGACGCTGGCCGGCTGCCCGCTGGAGGAGAAAATCAGCGAGATGCACATGCTGCGCGCCCGCGGCCATGTGCTCGGCGCCTTCGCTACCATCGCCGTGGACAACCCAATGATGGCGGCCACCGGGCATCGCATCTGCAATGACTGCATGAAGGCCTGCATCTACCAGAAGCAGGAGCCGGTCGACATTCCCCAGGCCGAGACCAACGTGCTGAAGGACGTGCTGGGCCTGCCCTGGGGCTTCGAGATCTACGCGCTGCTGACCCGCTGGAACCCGCTGGATATCCGCCGCCCGCTGCCCAGGCCCGACACCGGCCGCAAAGTGCTGATCGTTGGCCTCGGCCCGGCCGGGTTCACGCTGGCGCATCATTTGATGAATGACGGGCACACGGTGGTGGCGATCGATGGGCTCAAGATCGAGCCGCTCGGCTTCGACGCCTCCGCTCCGGTGCGCGATACCGAAACGCTCTACGAGAACCTCGATGACCGCGCCATGGCCGGCTTCGGCGGCGTCGCCGAGTACGGCATCACCGTGCGGTGGAACAAGAACTACCTGAAGCTGATCCGCCTGCTGCTGGAGCGCCGGGGCGAGTTCGCGATGTTCGGTGGCGTGCGCTTCGGCGGCGGCGCCACCATCGGCATGGATGACGCCTGGGCGATGGGGTTTGACCACGTCGCGCTGTGCATGGGCGCCGGCAAGCCGACGGTGATCGACATGCCCAACAACCTCGCCCGCGGCGTGCGTCAGGCCAGCGACTTCCTGATGGGCTTGCAGCTCACCGGGGCGGCGAAAACGTCTTCCATCGCCAATCTGCAAATCCGCATGCCCATCGTGGTAATCGGCGGCGGGTTGACCGCGATCGATACGGCGACCGAGAGCCTCGCCTACTACATCCGCCAGGTCGAGAAATTTGCCCATCGCCACGCGACGCTGGTGGCCGAGCGGGGCGAGGCGTCGGTGCGGGCGCGGTGGAATGACGAGGAGGCGGAGATCGCCGCTGAGTTCCTCACCCATGCCGACGCCGTGGCCGCCGAGCGGGCCGCCGCCGCGCGCGCGGGCCGGGCGCCGCATTTCGCGCCGCTGCTGGAGTCCTGGGGCGGTGCCACACTGGCCTATCGCCGCCGCCTGCTCGATGCGCCGTCCTACACGCTGAACCACGAGGAAGTGGCGAAAGCGATGGAGGAGGGGGTGCGCTTCGCCGAGGGGTTGACCCCGCTGGCAGTGGAGACCGACCGGCACGGCCATGCCGCCGCGCTCAGGGTGAAGCGGCCGGATGGCAGCGAGGCCGTGCTGCCCGCAGGGGCCATCCTGGTCGCCGCCGGCACCCAGCCCAACACCGTGCTCGCCCGCGAGGATGACCGCATCGCCCTTGATGGCCGCTACTTCCAGGCGATCGACGCCGAGGGTGCCGCGATCTCGCCCCAGCGCAACATCAGCAAGCCCGACCGTGCCGATGTGCTGATGCACCGCGCTGCCGATGGCCGCTTCATCAGCTTCTTCGGGGATTTGCACCCCTCGTTCTTCGGCAACGTGGTCAAGGCAATGGGGGGTGCCAAGCGCGGCTATCCCGTGGTCTCCGCCATCCTCGCTACCCGCCCGGCGACCGATATCACCGGCCCCGCGCTGATCGCCGCCTGCCGTGACGCCTTCCAAGTGCGGGTGCATGCGGTGCACCGGCTGACCCCAACCATCGTCGAGGTGGTGCTACACGCCCCCGCCGCCGCGCGCGCCTTCCGCCCCGGGCAGTTCTTCCGCCTACAAAATTACGAGCTGAACGCGCCGCATCTCGACGAGACCTCCGGCCGCACCGTGCTGGCGATGGAGGGCCTGGCGATGACCGGGGCCTGGACCGACGTCGAGCGCGGTCTAGTCGCGGTGATCGCGCTGGAGATGGGCGGCAGTTCGGATCTCTGCGCCCATCTCAAGCCCGGGGAACCCGTCATCCTGATGGGCCCTACCGGTGCGCCAACCGAGATCCACGCAAACTCCACCGTCGCGCTGGTCGGCGGCGGGCTGGGGAATGCCGTGCTGTTCAGCATCGGCGCCGCGCTGCGCGCCGCCGGCACGCGGGTGCTGTATTTCGCCGGCTACAAGTCGCTGGCCGATCGCTACCACGTCGAGAACATCGAGGCGGCGGCCGATACCATCGTATGGTGCTGCGACGAGGCGCCGGGCTTCACCCCCGGCCGGCCGCAGGACCGCACTTTCACCGGCAACATCGTTCAGGCGATCGCCGCCTATGCCGCCGGGCGGCTCGGCACGCCGGCGATCCCGCTCCAGGAGGTCGAGCACTTCATCGTCATCGGTTCGGACCGTATGATGGCCGCCGTCGGTGCCGCCCGGCATGGGGTGTTGGCGCCCTACGTCAAGCCGGGCCACACCGCCATCGGCTCCATTAATTCGCCGATGCAGTGCATGATGAAGGAAGTCTGCGCCCAGTGCCTGCAACCGCATATCGACCCGGCCACCGGCGAGCGCAGCGTGGTGTTCTCCTGCTTCAACCAGGACCAGGCGCTCGACCACGTCGATTTCCCCGGCCTCAATGAGCGGCTGCGGCAGAACGGCTTGCAGGAGAAGCTGACGGCGCAGTGGATCGATCGCGCGCTGCGGCGGCTCGAGGTGCGGCAAGCGGCGGAGTAGCTTGCGGCACGACTGCTATGCGGTTGAGGACTTGCTGGCGTAATGGATGATCGCCATCATCTAAGCCATGCGCGTCAACCGTGAGACCCAGGCCGAACATCGTGCCGCCATGCTGGAGCAGGCGGGGCGGCTATTTCGCGGCCGTGGGATAGAGGCGGTGACGGTGGCGGATGTCACCCGCGCCGCCGGGCTGACCCATGGCGCCTTCTACGGGCATTTCACCAGTAAGTCGGCGCTGGCCGCCGATTCGTGCCGGGACTCGCTCGCCACCTCGGCGGAGCGCTGGCGCCGTCGCGCGGCCCGCGCCGAGGCGGCGGGGCAGGACCCTGCTGGCGTGCTGATCGACGGTTACCTGACCGAGGCGCATCGCGACGCGCCCGATACCGGCTGCGCGCTCGCCGCCCTCGGTGCCGAAAGCGTGCGGGACCCCGGCCTGCGCTCCGCGATGGCGGAAGGGGCATCGGCGCTGGCTGCTGTTCTGGCCTCCTGCCTCGCGGCTCGCCCGGCGCCACCGCCTGATCCCGCTGGCACTGCCCAGGCCATTCTCGCTTTGCTGACCGGCGGCCTGCTGATCGCGCGCACCCTCGCCGACGACGAAACCGCCTCCGCCGCCGCCCTCGCCGCCGCCCGCACGGCGGCTCATCGACTCGCAACCTCCTGAAAGGAGCTGCCATGCTCGCTGCCACGATCGCCCCCTGGCTCTACCGCCGCGGCCTGCACTACAGCTGGGTCATGGTGGCGCTTACCTTTGTCACAGCTGTATGCGCCGCTGCCGCGGTCGGCATGCCGGGCGTGCTGATCGTGCCGCTTGGCAAGGAATTCGGCTGGAGCCGTGGCGAGATCTCGGCGGCGATGGCGCTGATGTTCACGCTCTTCGGCGGCGTCGCACCCTTCGCCGGGGCGTTGATGCTGCGCTACGGGCTGCGCAAGGTGGTGGTCGCCGCCGCCACCCTTTCTGTGCTGGCGCTGGTCGGCGCGACGCAGATGACGAGCAAGCTGCATCTCTGGCTCTCCCTCGGCGTGCTGCTCGGCACCGCCGCCGGAACCACCGGCATGGTGCTTTCCGCCACCGTCGCCAATCGCTGGTTCGTCGCCCGCCGCGGCCTGGTCACCGGAATTCTCGCCGCCGCCACCGCGACGGGGATGCTGATCTTCCTGCCCACCGCGGCCTGGCTCGCCGAAAACCTCGGCTGGCGCTACGCCGTGCTGCCGGGGATCATCGGCTGCTCCACCTGCGCGGTGCTGTATCTGCTGTTCGGGCGCGACTGGCCGTCTGATGTCGGCCTGCCGCCCTATGGCGAGACGCAGATCCAGCCGCCGCCCGCCGTCTCCGCCGGCAATGCCGTGGCGCTCAGCCTCGGCACGCTGCGCGAGGCGATGCCGTCCCGCACCTTCTGGGTGCTCGCCGGCACTTTCTTCATCTGCGGCCTCTCGACCTCCGGCATCGTGCAGCAGCATTTCATCCCGCTCTGCGCCGATAACGGCATCAGCGGCGTGCAGGCCGCCTCCTATCTCGCGCTGATGGGGATCTTCAACTTCACGGGCACGATCATCAGCGGCTGGCTGTCGGACCGGTTCGACAACCGCGTGCTGCTCGCCTGGTACTACGGGTTGCGCGGCCTGTCGCTGATGTGGCTGCCCTTCGGCAATTTCGATTTCGTCTCGCTGACGATGTTCGCGGTGTTCTTCGGGCTCGATTTCATCGCCACCGTGCCGCCGACGGTGCGCCTCGCCGGGCAGCATTTCGGGCCGGCCAAGGGCCCGATCGTGTTCGGCTGGGCCTTCGCCGCGCACCAGTTCGGCGGCGCGGCCATCGCGCTGATCGCCGGTATCTCGCGGGATGCGTTGGCGACCTATGTGCCGGCCTTCTTCGGCGCCGGGCTCGCCTGCATGCTGGCGGTGATGATGATCTTCAGCATCAAGCGCTACCGCACCCCCGTCACGGTGGCGGCCGAATAGGCCGCTATCCCTTCGTCGCCCCTATCCTTTCGTCGCTCCATCAGCGAGCCCCTGGATCAGCCATTTCTGTACCAGGAGCGCGAAGAATACGACGGGGATGACGGTGATGGTGCCGACCGCGGTGAGCGCCCCCCAGTTCACCCCGGTCAGCATATCCGCCGCGATGCCGGCCACCGCGACTGGCACGGTGACGGCGTTGCGGTTGGTCAGCACCAGGGCGAACAGCAACTCCTCCCAGGCCAGGATCATGCTGAAGATCAGCGTGGAGAGAATGCCGGGCAGTGAGATCGGCACGATGATGCGGAAGAAGGCGCCGAAGCGGGAGCAACCGTCGATGGTCGCCGATTCCTCCAACTCCCGCGGCAGCGATTTAAAGAAGCCGCGCATCAGCCACATCACGTAGGGGATGAGGAAGGTGCAGTAGGCCAGGATCA
>CAIPLM010000338.1 GCA_903865895.1 uncultured Rhodospirillales bacterium
GAGGGTGATGGTGCGGTCGTGCCCGGTGTAGTCGGAGAAAGGGGCATCGGCATCGAGGAAGGCGAAGCCGATCAGCCAGCCCGGCCCGGTCGCGATATCCGCCTTGCGGCCGGCGCCGTTGCGCCAGGCGGTGATGATGAGATCGGCGCGGCGGATCACGCTCATGGCTTCACCACGCCCGCCTTCACGATGCCGGTGCCGATGAGGAAATTCAGCAGCATCCGCTCGGTGCCGGGCAGCAGGCGATAGCGGGCGAGCACCTCGGGCTGATCGCCGTAGACGGTGGCGAACAGGTCGGCGGTGGCCTCGGGATGGAACTGCACGGAGAACCAGTTGCCGCCATGATCGAGCGCGGCATGCGGCGTGTGCTCGCGCTGCGCCAGCACCACGGCCCCCGGCGGTAGTTCGGCGACGCGGTCGTAGTGCGAGAAATGGAACGCCTGGTCCGGCGCGAAGCCGTCAAACAGGAAATGCCCCTCGCCTTCCTGGGTGCGCTCTACCGGGTAGGAGCCGGCGATCTTGCCGGTTTGCATGGTATCAACCGCGCCGCCCTCAACCACCGAGGCCATCTGGTGGCCGCCACAAATGCCAAACAGCGGCCGGCGGGTGGCGCGCCAGCGGGCGAGGAAGTCGCGCACCTTGGCCTGCCAGGGGTGGTTGTCATGGACGGAGTCGATCGAGCCGCCGAGGATCACCGCGTCGATCCCCTCGGGCGCCGGCAGCGCATCGCCGCGATGGGGGCGCACGCCGATGTAGTCGACGTGATCGGTGACGCCGAGGTGATCGAGCGTCATCCGCATCCACACCGTGTCATCGTCGCCCCCGGGCAGGCGGCGGAAATTCTTCGGGTCATAGGTGCCCTCCCCGCCGAGCAGGGAGATGAACAGGAGTGTGGGTCGAGTGGTCATCGGGCGGGCTCCGGGGCGGTCAGCTGCTCGATAGCTTGTCGCAGTGCGGCTGCGGTATCGGCGGCGGGGCGGAATTCGAGGCCGATCGAGCCGGTGTATCCCAGTCCGGCGAGGGTTTCGCGTATATGCGCCCAGTCGATCGTGCCGCTGCCGGGCTCATGGCGGCCATTGGTGTCGGCGGCATGCACGTAGCCGACGCGGTCGCCCCGGCCGGCCAGCACCACCGCGGGGTCCTCGCCCATCATGGCGGAATGGTAGATGTCGTAGAGTAGCCGCACGGCGGGCGATCCGACGGCGTCGATGATCTCGAGCCCGTCCCCCGTGCGGTCGAGGAAGTAGCCGACATGGTCGCGCACGGTGTTGAGCGGTTCCAGCAGCAGCGTGATCCCAGCGGCCTCCGCGATGGGAGCGGCGGCGCGCAGGGCGGCGATCACCGCGTCGCGCTGCGCCTCGGCCGGCAAGCCGGGCAGCGTATCGCCCGAGAGCACGATCAGGCGGGTGGTGCCGAGGCGGGCGGCGATGGGGATGGTCTCGCGAAGGCCTTGGAGAAATTCGCCGTGTGTCGCCGGATCGACCAAGCGGCCGCCCGGCTCGACGCTGAACACCGCGACCGGCAGCCCGGCCTCTCGGCTCGCCGCGGCAATGGCCTCGATGTCCTTACCTTTCCAACGCCAGAACTCCACTGCTCCCAGCCCGGCCGCGCGGCAGGCGCGGATGCGGGCGGGGTAATCGGCGAGGTCGGTGAACAGCATTTCGATGCAGCCGGAGAGGGTCATCGCGGGTCCTTCCGCGCGGTCGCGCGATTGCTGTTTTCGGCGGCGCAGATTGGCGCGCAGCGCCTCGGCCTCGCGGGCGCGGCGTGCGGCGAGCGCCGCCTCGGCCGCTTGGGTCAAATGGGGGAGACGGTCAGACATGGGGCGTTCATTCCGGCCCCTGTGGGGAACGTCAAGCGGAAGATCGGTATCGTTTCGACCGGCGGATTTGCTGAAGTGCGGATGCGTGATATGGCGCGCGGGTTGCCATGCCGGCAAAGCGCCGACTGGGCCTCTAGATCAGGGAAAAAGAACAATGTTCAGGAACGTCATCGCGGTGGCTGCCGCGAGC
>CAIPLM010000339.1 GCA_903865895.1 uncultured Rhodospirillales bacterium
AGGCCGCCGGCACGGGCGTGTGATCAGCCCTTCACCGCCCCCTCCGTCATCCCCGCGATCACCCGCCGCTGGGCGAGCAGGAACAGCGCGGCGACAGGGAGTGTTGTGACGACGGAGAGCGCCATGATGCCCTGGAAATTGGTGCCAAGTTCCCCGTTGAGGTTCAGCAGCGCCACCGGGAGCGTCCAGGTGTCGGACGAGCTTGAGATCACCAGCACCGGGAACCACTGCGCCCAGTTCAGCAGGAACGTGATGATCGCGACCGTCGCCACGATGGGGGCGGCCATCGGCAGGACGATGCGCAGGAGGATGGTGAATTCCGACGCGCCGTCGATCGTCGCCGCCTCGATCACCTCGCCGGGCAGGCCGCGGAAGAACTGCTCGAACAGGAAGAACTGGATCGGCCCGAGGGCGAGGAACAGGATGATGCCGGCATAGCTGCCGAGCAGGCCGAGCTTGAACACCACGATGTAGACCGGGATCACCAGCAGCATGTACGGATACATCATGGTGGTGAGAAACCCGTAGCGCAGCACCCTGAAGGCGAGCGCGCGGGGCCGGCGGGTGATCGCGTAGGCGCCAAGTGCGGTGACGGCGACGGCGATGGCGGTCGAGGCGCCGGTGATGAACAGCGAATTCAGCCCCGCCCGCAGCAGCGAGAGATCGCCGATCTCGGCGATGGAGCGGAAGCCGGTGAGATCGAAGCGCTCCGGCCACAGGCGCAGCGGCGCGGTGAGCATGGCCGAGGTGGTGCGGAAACTGCCGGCCAGCATCCACAGATAGGGGAAGGCGAAAATCGCCGAGGTCAGCAGGCACACCGCATAGGCGAGCGCCCGCTTCATGTGCGCCCCCTTTCGCCCAGCGCGTAGACGCTGACCGCGACGGCCAGCACGATCACGAACAGCACGCTGGCCATCGCGGTCGCCTCGCCGTAGCGGGCCTGATCGAAATACTGGTAGGCGTGGTAGCTCAGGAAATCCGTCGCCCCGTTCGGCCCGCCCTTGGTCGTCACCACCACCACGGTGAAGGTTTTGAGGAACTGGATCAGCGCATAGACGGTGTTGACGACGAGCGCCGGGCGCAGCTGCGGGATGATCACGTAGAGCGTTTTCTGCCAGGGCGCCGCGCCGTCGATATCCGCCGCCTCCTCCAGCGCGCGGTCGCAAATCGCGAGATTGGCGAGGAAGATCACCAGGTAGAACCCGGCATGGTGCCACAGCTCGGCCAGCAGGATCGCCAACATGGCCGTATTCGGCGAGGCGATGCCGCCAAAGGCGGGCAGGCCGGCCAAAGCGAGCGCGGCGTTGATGGCGCCGAAGCTCTGGTCATAGAGCCAGCGCCACACGACGTAGCCCGGCACATCAGGCGTCACCACGGGCAGGAACAGCAGCAGCTTGAAGGCGCCGCGGCCCCAGGTAATCAGCCGCGAATTCAGCAGCAGCGCATAGGCCAAGGCGAAGCCGACATTGGCGATGACGGCGAGGGCGGCATAGAGCAGCGTCCGCCACAGCGAAGCGACGAAGCCGGGATCGGCCAGGATCGCCGCGTAGTTCGCGAGGCCCACCCAGGTGGGCGCCGCCTTCAGCGCGGTGGCCGAGGCGGTGAAGGAGA
>CAIPLM010000340.1 GCA_903865895.1 uncultured Rhodospirillales bacterium
AGAACTCCCACTGCATGCCCTGCGGCACGCGGGAGCGCCCGGCCCACAGCCCGTCGATGATCGCCTGGCGATCGACGGCATGGGCGAGGCCAAGGCGGACGCGCGGGTCGCGCAGCACGGGGTTGGAATTATCGTAGGTGGTGATGCGGTGGTTGAGGATGGTGCCGCCCACCACCTCGAACCCGGCATTGCCCTCCACCACGCCGATCTGGTCGGGCGGAATATCGCAGGCGAAGTGGTATTCCCCGGCCCGCAACCCGTTGATGCGGGCGGAGACCTCGGGCACTTCGAGGATACGGATCGATTTGACCGGCGGCCTTCCGCCCCAGTAATCGTCATGCGCATCGAGGATCAGCGACACGTCCGGCCGGAATTCGCGAATCTTGTAGGGCCCGGTGCCGACCGGCTTGCGGGCATAGGCGAGCCAGGACTCCGCCTCGTCCACCGCGCGGCGCGAGACGATCTCGGCCCCGGCCGCCGATAGCCGCCCCTCCAGTGTCACGTCGGGGGTGGCGTTGATGAAGCGGACCGTCCGGCGGTCCACCACCTCGACCCGGTCGAGCCCCGGAAACAGGCGCCGCGCGACGGGAGGGATTTCGTCCGGCAGCTTCTTCGAGCCCTGGCCTACGATCGCCGAGAAGGCGTGCGGCAGGGTCTTGCCATCCACCACCGGGCGGGTATCGCCGAAGGCCAGCGCCGGGCTGAAGCGGAAGGCGACGTCCTCGGCGGTCAGCAGATCGCCGTTATGGAATCGCACGCCCTCGCGCAGGGTGAGTTCGAGGGTCGCGTCGTCGATCCGCCGCCAGCTTTCGGCGAGGCCTGGCCGCATCGCGAGCTTGCCCCGCCAATCCATGTCGATCAGGCGCTCGTTGAACATCAGCAGCGTGCGCTCGCCGACGTTGGACTGCTCGCGCAGATTATCCAGCGTGTTGGAATTGGCGATGCGCTGCACGGCGATGGTGATCGACGGGCGCTGGTCAGCCTGCCCCACGGCGATGCGCGGCAGAGCAAGTGCGGACCCTGCGAGCAGGGAGCGGCGGGGCAGGCGCATACTCAGGCGCCCCAGTTGCCGGCGCGGAAGTCCATCGCGAAGGATGGCGCGGCCTTCCAGCGGATGTCCTTGCGCTTGGCGGTGAACGTCGCGTTCTGGTGCAGCACGGTATACGCGGGGTCCTCCCGCTCGGTGATCTGCAGCATGCGGGCGAATACCTGCTTGCGCCGCGCGCGATCGGTGCTGGTCTCCAGTTCCAGCGACAGGCGGTTCATCTCCTCGTTGGTCCACTCGCCGTACTGCTGCTGCTCGCCATTGGGGCCGTGCTGGCTGACGATGGAGGAGACCGGGTCGTTGAACACCGCGGAGTTCGACCAGTCGCGGATGCCGCGCTCCGGCCCGCGCTCGAAGATCTGGGTCCAGTTCTCCTTCATGCTGATCTGAACGTTGAGCCCGGCCTGGCGCCACATCTCCACCAGCGCCTGCGCGGTGAACACCTGGTTGGTGTAGTAGTTGTTGATCAGGCGATAGGTGATCGGGTCGCCCTTATAGCCGCTGGCCTTCACCAGATCGCGCGCCTTGGCGATATCGAACTCCGGCACGGTCCAGCCCTGGACGAACATGTCGCCGTAGAACTCCCATTGCAGGCCGGCCGGCACCCGGGTGCGGCCTTCCCACAGGCTCTCGACGATCGACTTTCGGTCAATCGCATGGGCCATGGCGAGGCGCACGCGGGGGTCACGCAGCGGGGCGTGGTTCTTGTCGAAGGTGGTGATGCGGTGGTTGGGGATGGTGCCGCCCTGCACTTCGAAGGCCGCGTTCTTTTCGATATCGCGGATCTGGTCGGGGGGAATGTCACAGGCGAACTGGAACTCGCCGGCGAGCAGGCCGTTGACGCGGGACGACACCTCGGGAACCTCGACCAGCCGCAGCGTCTTGATCGGCGGGCGGCCGCCCCAGTAGTCGTCATGCGCATCCATGGTCAGCGAGGTATCGGGCTTGAACTCGCGCACCTTGTAGGGCCCGCTGCCGACCGGCTTGCGCGCATAATCGAGCCAGGAAGCGGCCTCGTTGAAGGCGCGCTGGCTGACGATGCCGGCGCCGAGCGCGGAAAGCCGGCCTTCCAGCGTCACGTCCGGCGTGGCGTTGATCACGCGCACGGTGTGGCGGTCGATGATCTCGACGCGGTCAAGCGCGGGGAACAGGCGGCGCGCGACGGGCGGGATTTCGCGCGGCAGGTCCTTATTGGCCGTCGAGGTGATGATCTGGCCGGTGAGCGGCAGGGTCTTGCCCTGCACCGTCGGGCGGGTCTCGCCGAACATGCGCTGCGGCGAGAAGGAGGCTGCGACGTCCTCGGCGGTGAACTCATCGCCGTTGTGCATCTTCACGCCCTTGCGGAGCGAGAACTCGACGGTCTTGTCGTCGATCCGCTTCCACTCGGTGGCGAGGCCCGGCTTGGTCTCCAACTGGCCCTGGTAGTTGAGGTCGATCAGCCGCTCGACGAACATCGTCATCATGCGGGTGCCGACGTTGGACTGTTCGCGCAGCGCGTCCAGCGTGTTGGAATTGGCGATCTTCTGCACCGCGACGGTGATGGTCGGGCGGGTGTCGGCCTGCGCAATAGCGATGCGCGGCAGGCTGGCGCCGGCGGTAACGGACAAGGCGTGGCGGCGGGTCAGGCGCATGGGTGACTTCCCTCAATTTCGCGATGAGGGCCGCCTATCATGCCGTGCGAGACAGCCGGATGACGGATCGGCCGCAGTTTTGTGACAGCGGCCGAGGGCGCGGCGTGGCCCGGGTTCATCAATCCGCAACACAACGGTCATGTCGGTGCAGCCTCGCGCGGCTAGGTCGCTCCCCAACCCGGAGAGAGCCCATGTCGAACCCGCCGCGCCGCCCGCGCAACGTGCTGCTGATCGTGGTCGATCAATGGCGCGCCGATCACGTGCCGCATCTCGGCGCCAGCCATCTGCGCACGCCCAATCTCGATCGGCTGTGCCGCGAGGGTGTCACCTTCCGCAATCACGTCACCACCGCGGTGCCCTGCGGGCCGGCGCGGGCCAGCCTGCATACCGGGCTGTACCTGATGAACCATCGCCAGGTGCAGAACTGGGTGCCGCTCGACCGCCGGCACGTCACGCTGCCGCAGGCCGCGCGCGCCGCGGGCCACGATCCTGCCCTGATCGGCTACACCACCACCCCACCCGACCCGCGCACCACGTCGCCGGCCGATCCGCGCTTCCTCAATCTCGGCGATACCATGGAGGGCTGGCGCCCGGTCGGCGAGTTCGGGCCGGACCATGACGGATATTTCGGCTGGCTGGCCCAGCGCGGCTACCCGGTGCCGGCCAAGCGCGAGGATATCTGGCTGCCGGAAGGCGAAGATTCGCTCACCGGCGCCACCACGCGTCCAGCACGCATTCCACGCGAGCTGTCCGACAGTGCCTTTTTCACCGAGAAGGCGCTCACCTACCTCAAGGGCCGCAACGGCAAGCCGTTCTTCCTGCATCTCGGCTACTACCGCCCGCACCCGCCCTTCGTGGTGAGCGCGCCCTATAATGACATGTATCGCGCCGAGGACATGCCGGCCCCGGTGCGCGCGGTGACCCCGGGGGAAGAAGCCGCCGTCCATCCGCTGCTCGACCACTACCTCCGCCACACCCGCCAGGCCAGCTTCTTCCAAGGCGGTGAGGGCATGGCCGCCGAGATGGACGAGGCGACGGTGCGGCAAATGCGCGCCACCTATTGCGGCATGATCGCCGAGGTCGATGACTGCCTCGGCGAGGTGTTCGCCCTGATGGACGCCCAGCGCCTGTGGGATGACACGCTGGTGATCTTCACCTCCGACCACGGCGAGCAACTCGGCGACCACCATCTGCTCGGCAAGATCGGCTTCCATGACGAGAGCTTCCGCATCCCGCTGGTGATCCGCGATCCCGACGCCGCCGAGCAGGCCGGGCGAATCGAGGAGGCCTTCACCGAGAGCGTCGACCTCATGCCCACCATGATTGACTGGCTCGGCGAGGACGTCCCGCCGGGCTGCGACGGTAGCAGCCTGGTCCCCCTGGTCCATGGCGCCCGCCCCTCCGTCTGGCGCGACGCGCTGCATTATGAGTTCGACTTCCGGGACACCTTCCATTCCCGCGCCGAGACCGATCTCGGCCTCGGCATGGACGAGGCGAACCTCATGGTGATCCAGGACGCCAAGTGGAAATACGTCCACTTCGCCGCCCTGCCGCCGCTGCTGTTCGATCTCGAGCGCGACCCGGAGCAGTTCCGCAACCTCGCGGCGGACCCAGCCCATCAGGCCATCGTGCGCGAATACGCCCAGCGCGCGCTGTCCTGGCGCATGCGGCACGCCGATAAGGCGCTGACCCATTTCCAGGCGAGCCCGACCGGGCTGCGCAGCCGCGCGACCAAAAGGAGCAGCTCATGACGCATCTCACCCGCCGCACCGCACTTGCCGGCGCGGGGCTTGCCGGTGCCGGGCTTACCGGTGCCACCCTGCCGCGCATCGCCATCGCCCAGGCGGACACCCGGCCATCCATCACGGTGGCGGTGCAGAAGATCGCCACCTCGGCCACGCTGGAGCCGCTGCGCGAGCAGTCCAACGTCGGCCAGCGCATCCTCTACTCATTCGCCGAGACGATGATCGACATCGACTGGACCGGCAACCTGGGCCAGACGCCACGCCTCGCCACCGGCTGGAAGCGCATCGACGATCGCACGGTTGAGCTGACCCTGCGCGAGGGGGTGAAGTTCCACAACGGCGCTACACTTACTGCCGAGGACGTCGCCTTCACCTTCGGCGAAGCGCGCATGTGGACCGGGACGGCCGCCGATAATCGCGGCGTGTTCGTCTCCACCACGCAAGGCGCTGCGAGCAAGGTGCCGCCGCCGGAAGCCCCGGCGATCGCCAAGGCGGCCTATCCCGGTTTCGAGCGGATCGAAATCACGGGCCCGCGCACGCTGCGTTTCGTCAACCGCACGCCGGATGTGACCCTGGAGTCGCGGCTGACCCGCAATACCGGCGCGATCTTTTCCCGCCAGGGGTTCGACGAAGCCGCAAGCTGGATGGACTGGGCCCGCAAGCCGGTCGGCACCGGGCCCTACAAGATCCGCCTCTACCGCCCCGACCAGGACCTCGTACTCGACGCCCACGACGAATACTGGGGCGGCCGCCCGCCGCTGAAATCGATCCGCTATGTCGAGGTGCCGGACGTCTCGGCGCGGGTGAACGGCCTGCTGGCCGGCGATTTTGACTTCGCCTGCGATCTGCCGCCCGATCAGATCCCCCTCATCGATGCCAATCCCCGGTTCCAGGTGCGCGGCGGGCCGATCACCAATATCCGGCTCTCCGTGTGGGACAAGTACAATCCGGCGATCGCCGATCCCCGCGTGCGCCGCGCCCTCACCCACGCCGTCGATCGCCAGGGCATCGTCGACGCCCTCTGGCAGGGCCGCACCGGCGTACCGCGCGGTCTGCAATGGGAGTTCTTCGGCGATATGTATCTCGGCGATTGGGAAGCCCCGCGCTTCGACCCGGCACTCGCGCGCGGCCTGCTGAAAGAGGCCGGCTACAAGGGCGAGGAGATCAAGTACCAGCTGCTCAATAACTACTACACCAACCAGGTGCAGACCTCGCAAATCCTGGTCGAGGGCTGGCGCGCCGCCGGGCTGAACGTGGTGATCGAGATGAAGGAGAATTGGGGGCAGATTCTCGGCCGCTTCCCCGGCCGCGGCATCTGCGACAACTCCAACTCCGCCTGGTTCGCCGACCCCGTTGCCTCCGTCTCCTCGGTAGGCCCGGGTGGGCAGACCTGGGAAGCCGGCCAGTGGCGCAACGACGAGGCGGCGCAGATGCTGAACGCCCTGCAAACCTCCACCGACCTGCAGCGCCGCCGCACGGCCTTCCGCCGCCTGCTGGAGATCGTTGAGCGGGAAGACCCCGGTTACACCGTGCTCCACCAGAACGCGACCTTCACCGGCACAAAGCGCGCATTCGGCTGGAAGGCCGCCCGATCCTTCGTGATGGATTTCGGACCCGGCAACTGGTCCTGACCCCCCGCGTCCTCCTCACTGGAACTGCTCCGATGCGTCTCATCCAACTCTCCGACACCCATGTCTCCGCCCGGCACGGCATGTTCGGCGCCAATGTCGCGGCGACCGAGGCATGGCTGCGGCAGAATACCCCTGAGCTGATCGTGCAGACCGGTGATCTCGCCATGGATGGTGCGGGCGATCCCGCCGACCTCGATGCCGCCGCGGCCTGGCACGCTGGCCTCGGCGTGCCGGTCCGCGCGGTGCCCGGTAACCACGACGTCGGCGATACCGCCGCGATCAAGCCGACGCAGACCGTCGATGACGCCCGTCTCGCCGCGTGGCGTGGCCGCTTCGGGCAGGATTGGTGGGCGGAGGATCGCGGCGGCTGGCGCCTGATCGGGCTGGACGCCATGCTGCTCGGCACCGGACATGCCGAGGAGGAACGGCAGTTCGCCTGGCTCGCGGCCACGCTGGACACCGACGCACCGGTGGCGGTGTTTCTGCACAAGCCACTGTTCATTGACCAAGCCGACGAGGGACCGCGCGGCTACTGGACGGTGACGCCCACGCCGCGCCGCCGCCTGCTCGACCTGTTCGCCGGCGCCCGCGTCCGCCTGATCGCCAGCGGCCACCTGCATATCTATCGCGACGCAGTGTTCGACGGGATCCGCCATGTCTGGGGTCCCTCGGCGGCCTTCGTCTGCGGCGACAGCCAGGAGCCCGAACTCGGCGGCAGCCGGCGTCTCGGGCTGGTCGAACACGTCTTCTCCGCCGACAGCGTCGAGAGCCGCTTCATCCGGCCCGACGGTCTGGTCGACCACACCATCGAGCCGCATCTCGACGTGCTGTATCCCCGGCCGGACCGCACGTGACCACGCCTGCCCTGGAACTGCGCGGGATCGGCAAGTCCTTCGGCAAGACTCGCGTTCTTGAGGGGGTCGAGCTGGCCGCGGCGCAAGGCGAATTCGTCGCCCTGGTCGGGCCGTCCGGCTGCGGCAAGTCCACGCTGCTACGCATCGCCGCCGGGTTGGAGACGCCGGACGAGGGCAGCGTCCATCTCGCGGACACCGATGTGACCGCAATGCGCGCCGCCGACCGCGACGTCGCCATGGTGTTCCAGTCCTACGCGCTTTATCCGCACCTCACCGCGCGGCAGAACATGGCGTTGCCGCTGTTCATGCGCCGCCTGAGCACCGCCGAGCGGCTGCCGCTGGCCGGGCTGCTGCCGGGCGTGCGGGCGCGGATGGCGGCGATCGGGGCCGAGGTGGCCACCGCCGCCGAGGTGTTGCGCATTACGCCGCTGCTGGACCGCAAACCCGCCCAGATGTCCGGCGGCCAGCGCCAGCGCGTGGCCCTCGGCCGCGCCCTCGTCCGCCATCCCCGTGCCTTCCTGATGGACGAGCCGCTCTCGAACCTCGATGCGGCGCTGCGGGTGCACATGCGCGGCGAGATCGTCGAACTGCACCGCCGCGCCGGGGTGGTGACACTCTATGTCACGCATGACCAGGAAGAGGCGCTGGGCATGGCCGACCGCATCGCGGTCATGCTGGGCGGGCGCATCCTGCAATGCGACGCGCCGGGCGTGGTCTATCGCGATCCCGCCCATATCGACGTGGCGAGCTTCATCGGCAGCCCGCGGATCAATATACTCGAGGCCATTGCCGGTGGCGGGCTGGCGCGGGTCGGCGGCATCGCCCTCGCCGAGTTGCCAGGTGTGGCCGACGGTGTGGCGGTGCGGCTCGGCATCCGGCCGGAGGACCTGCGCCTGCACGATCACGCGGGGGCCGGCCGGCTCGCCGCCCAGGTGGTACGGCGCGAATATCTCGGCGCCGAGGTTCATGCCCATCTCCGTCTCGCGGTGGACGGCACGGCGCTGGTGGCCCGGCTCTCGCCGGCCGCCAATGAGGCGCTCGGCGCCGGCGCGCTGTTCGTCTCGGCCGACCCCGCGCATATCCTGACCTTCAACGCCGAGGGGCATCGGCTGCGCCTGCCGGTCCACCGCCCGGAGCCGGCCCTTGTCCGCTAACCTCGCCGCCCGGCTGCGCCGCGCCGAGGCCCGTGCGGCCTGGCGCCTCGCGGGACCGGCGGCGGCCCTGATGCTGCTCCTGCTGCTGCTGCCGACCCTCGCCGTTCTCGCGCTCTCCTTCACCGACGCGGAACTCGGCGCGAGCGACATCAGCTTCCTTGGCCTGGACGCCTATGCCGACCTGCTGACCGATCGCACCTTCCGCGGCGCTTTGCGCAACACCGCGCTCTACGTGCTGATGGTGGCACCGGCCTCGATCCTGCTCGGCCTCGGGCTGGCGCTGCTGATCGAGGCGGAGCTTGCCGGCCGGGCGCTGTTCCGCTCGGTCTACTTCCTGCCGGTCGTCTCGCTCATCGTCGCCATGGCGAGCGTTTGGCAGTACCTGATGCATCCGACGTTTGGGCCGATCAATCTTCTCCTGCGCATGCTCGGTTTCGCCGGCGTCAATTGGCTCGGGTCGAGCGACAACGTGCTGGTCGCACTGGCGTTGATCGGCATCTGGCAATCCACCGGCTTCAACATGGTGCTGTTCCTCGCCGGCCTCACCGCGATCGACCGCACGCTCTACGCCGCCGCCGAAATCGATGGCGCCCGCTCGGCCTGGGAGCGCTTCCGCCTCGTCACCTGGCCGATGCTGGGGCCGACCACGCTGTTCGTGCTGACGATTTCCGTCATCAACGCGGTCAAGGTCTTCGAGACAGTGGCGACGCTGACCCAGGGCGGACCGGCCAAGGCGTCCGAGACGCTGCTGTGGGTGATCTACCAAGAGGGGTTTGTTTACCTTCATATCGGTGCCGCCTCCGCGATGGCGGTGGTATTCATCGTGCTGCTGCTGGTTGTGCTGCTGATCCAGACGCGGGTGCTTGACCGCCGAGTGCACTACACGTGATGCGCGCGCTCCGCCTGGCCGTGCTGTCCGCCGGCGCGCTGCTGGTGCTGTTCCCCTTCGTTTTCATGATATCGACGTCGCTCAAGCCGCAATCCGAGGTGTTCTCGGCGGGCCTGCAATTGGTGCCCGCCAACTGGGCCGCGCTGGAGAACTACACCAAGGCCTTCACCCGCATTCCCATGCTGCGCGTGCTCGGCAATGGCGTGCTGGTCTGCGGGCTGATCGTGGTCTTCCAGATCGTCTTCGCGCTGCCTGCCGCCTATGCCATGGCCAAGCTGCGCTTCCGCGGCCGTGAGGCCCTGTTCGCCCTAGTGCTGCTCGGCCTGCTGGTGCCGATCCATGCCATCTCCATCCCGCTCTACGCCGCGGCGCGCTGGAGCGGGCTGCTCAACACGCTCGCCGTGCTGATCGTGCCGTTCACCCTGTCGGTCTTCGCGATTTTCCTGTTCCGCCAATACGTCAAGGCGATCCCGGATGATCTCATCCTCGCCGCCCGCAGCGATGGACTATCCGAGGGCGCGATCGTCTGGCGCCTGCTGCTGCCCAATGCCTGGCCGGCGGCCTCCGCCTTCGCGGTGTTCTCCGTCGTCGCCCATTGGAACGATCTCTACTGGCCGTTGATCGCCATCTCCAAGACCCATCTCGCCACCCCGCCGCTCGGCCTCCTGTTTTTCCGCTCCGCCGAGGTCGGCGACGACTACGGGGCGCTGATGGCGGCCACCGTGGTGATCACCGCGCCACTTGTCCTGTTCTTCCTGTTCGCCCAGCGCCTGTTCATCGACGGCATGACGATGACCGGGCTCAAGGGCTGATCCATTGCCACCAAGGAGATCCCAAATGCAACGCCGCCATTTGCTTGCCACCGCTGCCATCGCGCCGCTCGGCCTGCTCGCCACGCCCGCCCGCGCGGCGAGCACCGAAATTCTCGTGCACTACCCCATGCCCGGCTTCTTCAAATCGGTGATGGACACCATCAGCACCGAATACATGCGGCTGAACCCGGATGTGAAGATCAACTTCGCCACCCCCTCGCCGACCTACGAGGACGGGCTTCAGCTCATGCTGCGCCAGTCCGGCAGCGCGGAGATGCCGGATCTCAGCTTCATCGGCCTCAACCGGCTGCGTGTGCTGGCCGAGCGCAATATCGGCACCGACCTCACGCCCTTCATCAAGGCCGAGCCGGGCTTCGCCAATGAGGGCTTCTCCGACCGGCTGCTCAACCTCGCCCGCTTCGGCGGCAAGCAGATGGGGCTGGCCTTCGCCACCTCCAACCCGATCTTCTACTACAACGCCGACCTCGTGCGGAAAGCCGGCGGTGACCCGGAGAACATGCCGAAGTCCTGGGACGAGGTGTTCAAGCTCGCCGCCCGCATCCAGGCGCTCGGCGATGGCGTGATCGGCATGTCCTATCGCTGGCAGGGCGATGATTGGATGTTCTCGGCGCTCCTGTTCGGCCATGGCGGCACCATGCTGACGCCGGACGAGAAGAAGGTGGCGTTCAACGGGCCCGAGGGCCTGGCCTCACTCAAGCTGCTCGACCGCATGGTGAAGGAAGGCAAGATGCCGGCGCTGACCGGCGATGCCGCCCAGCAGGCCTTCACCGCGGGCAAGGTCGGGATGGCCTTCTGGACCACCGGGGCGCTGCGCCAGACCATCAACGGCGTCGGCACCAAGTTCGAGCTGCGCACCACGGCCATGCCGGTGATCGACGCGGCCAAGGGCCGCCTGCCGACCGGCGGCAACGCGGCGGTGATGTTCACCACTGACGCGAAACGCCAGCAGGAGGTCTTCAAGTTCCTGAAATTCGCCGCCGGCCCCTACGGCGCCTCGGTGGTGGTGCCCGGCACCGGCTACGTGCCGAATAACGACCTCGCGCCGAAGGATGATCGCTATCTCGGCAAGTTCTACCAGGAGAACCCGCTGTTCCGCGCCGGGCTCAACCAGATGGGCCTGATGATCCCCTGGTACTCCTTCCCCGGCAATAACGGCGTGAAGGTCACGCAGACCATGGTCGACAACCTTGCCCTGCTGGTCGAGCAGAAGGTGTCGCCGGAAGACTGCCTCAAGACGATGGCGGCCGAGGTGCAGAAGCTGCTGCCGCGCTGAAGAGGTGAGTGCCCGGGCAGACGCCCCGGGCACAAGGACGACCGTCCCGGCGCCGCCGTGCGCCGGGACAATGCCCGGCATCGGTCATCCGCATGTCATCGCCGTTGCATTGTGACGTCACACCGGCCGGATAGCAGTTGAAGAGGCGAGGTTGGATTGAAATGCCCCGGTTTGTCGCTCTTCGTCTGTTGCGCATGCTCGCCACACTGTGGGCGATCGCGACCGTCGTGTTCCTGGCGATACGGCTGACCGGCAACCCCATCGACTACCTGATGCCCGAGGGACTCGATGCGGAGGGGCGGCGGGCGATGATTGCCTATTGGGGCCTCGATGCCGATCTCCTGACCCAATACGCCTCGTTCTGGCGCGGACTCGCCGAGGGTGACTTCGGGCTCGGACTGATGGAGCGGCGTCCGGTATCGGAGATCTTCGCCGAGCGCGCCGGCCGCAGTCTTGCCCTGCTGTCCCTCACGTTGATGGTGACGCTCGGCATCGGCGTCCCGCTCGGCGTCGCGGCGGCGGTTTGGCGGCGCCGCGCGATGGGCAGCGCCGTGTTGTTCATCGCGTTCCTGGGCTACGCAATTCCCAACTTCGTGCTCGCCATCCTGCTGCTGCTGGTCTTCTCCGCCAGCCTGAACTGGCTGCCGAGCGCCGGGGCGACGACCTGGCTGCATTATGTGATGCCGACTGCCACGCTGGCCGCCTACTTCGTCGCCGCCCTGGTGCGCTACACGCGCAACGCGATGCTGGACGTGCTCGGGCAGGACTATATCCGCACCGCACACGCCAAGGGCCTCTCGCCCGCCGCGGTGCTGCTGCGGCACGGGCTGCGCAACGCGCTCATCCCGGTGGTGACGGTGCTCGGCCTGCAGGTCGCGACCCTGGTCTCCGGCGCGGTGGTGATCGAGACCGTGTTTGCCTGGAACGGCATGGGCGACCTGCTGGTGGGCGCCACGCTGCGGCGTGACTATCCGGTGCTGCAATTCGGTGTGCTGCTGGTGGCGAGCGTAGTGATCGCCGTCAACGCGCTGGTGGATCTCGCCTATGTTGCGATCGACCCGCGGGTGCGGCTGGTATGAGCGACCTCGCCGCCACCCGTCCGATTGCCGCTCCTCCAATCGCCGCACCGCTGGCTCGCCTGGCGCTGCCGCGGCTCGGCTGGCCGCGCGGCCTCAGCCTGCCGGTGGCGCTGGCGATGCTGCTTGGGCTGTTGCTGGTTGGCGCGGCGATCGCGGCGCCGTTGCTCGCGCCGTTCGATCCCAACGCGCAGAAGCTGCTGGCCCGGCTGCGGCCGCCGGTCGGCCTGGCCCGTGCCATCCCGGCCTATGTGCTCGGCACCGATCAACTCGGCCGCGACCTCCTGTCACGCTGCCTGTACGGCCTGCGTCTCTCGCTCGCACTGGCACTCTTCGGCACGCTGCTGGGCACCTTCATCGGCGTCCTGCTCGGCCTGCTCGCCGGCCTCGCGCGCGGCGTCACCGATGCCGTGGTGATGGCGATCGCCGACATCAAGTTGGCGACTCCCTTCACGCTGGTGGCGCTGCTGGTCATCGCCATCGCCGGCTCGGGGGTGGCGGTGCTCGTGGTCGTGCTCGGCCTCGCCTACTGGGCGCAATTCGCCCGCCTCGTGCGCGGCCAGGTGCTGATGCTGCGCGAACTGCCCTACGTCGAAGCTGCACGCAGCATCGGCGCGAGCCCGCTGCGCGTCGCACTGCGCCACATGCTGCCGAACCTGGTCGGACCGGTGGTGGTCATGGCGACCCTCTCGTTCTCCAACCTGATCCTGCTGGAGAGCGCGCTGTCGTTCATCGGCATCGGCGTGCAACCGCCGACGGCCACACTCGGCAGCATGGTCGGCCAGGGCCGGGACTATCTGGCCTCCGCCCCCTGGGTGGTGGCGACGCCTGCGCTGCTGATCGCCCTCGTCTCGCTCTGCGCCATGCTGCTGGGCGAGGCGTTGCGCGATCGCATGGACGTCACGCTGCGCGACCGTTGAGACAACATCACACCTGAGGGAGATCTGACATGCGCCTCGCCACCATGGCCGCCACGCTCGCCGTCGCCGCCTCCGCCGCCACCGCGCAGGAGTTGCGCGTGGGGGTTCAGAACATGGCCCCCTGGCTCGATCCGGGCCGCGACTTCTCCAATGTTGGTTCGCAGTTCTACGTCAACAGCTTCGATCCGCTGGTCGGGAAGGATAACACCAAGGCCGAGAGCGTCTGGCAGCCGGGCCTGGCCACGTCCTGGACGATCGTCTCACCAACCACCATGGAGCTGAAACTCCGCCCTGACGTGCGGTTCCAGAACGGCGACCCGATGACCGCCGAGGACGTCGTGTTCTCGCTCGAGCGCATCATCAAGGCGACCTTCGTGCCCTACACCGTGCGCAAGCGCGACACCCTGCCCAACCTCGCCTCGGTCGAAATCATCGATCCCCACACCATCCGCGTCCACGCCAGCCGCCCCGAGCCGCTGTTCGAGACGCTGATGAACACGCAGCAGACCATGATTGTCTCCAAGCGCTACATCATGGGTCTCAGCGGCAAGCCGGATGCGATCGAGGATAGCGACTACGAGGCCTTCGCTTTGAAGCCGATGGGCACCGGCGCCTATCGCGTCGCCGAGTTCATCCCCAATCAGCGCCTGGTGTGGGAGCGCTTCGACGGCTACTGGGGCCCCAAGGCGCCCTTCGCGCGCGTCACCGTCACGCGCATCCCCGAGCTCTCCGGCCGCATCACGGCGCTGAAGAACGCCGAGGTCGATATCATCACCAACATCCCGCCCGACCAGCTCGACCTGCTCGGCGCCGATCGCGCGTTGCGGGTCGAGGGCATGGTGACGCCGCTGTTCCATGTGGTGATCTTCAACACGCAGAACCCGAAAATGGCCAGCGCCAAGCTGCGCCGCGCGCTGTCGCTGGCGATCGACCGCAAGACGCTGAACGAGGCGCTGTGGCAGGGCAAGGCGGTGGTGCCCTCGAGCCACACCTATGCCCAGTTCGGCCCGCTCTACATGCCCGAACTGAAAACCTTCGAGTATGATCCGGCCGAGGCGAAGCGCCTGCTGAAGGAGGCCGGCTATGACGGCTTTACCATCCGCTTCGATACCGCGGCCGCCTACTACACCAACGGGCTGCTGGCGGCGCAGGCGATCCAGGAGATGTGGGCCGCCGTTGGCGTGAAGTCGGAGATTAAGGTCGATGACCGCTGGACCGGTGGGGACGCCGACATGATGGCGCGCAACTGGTCGAACCCGATGTACTTCCCTGACCCGGTCGGGAGCTTCGGCATCATGTGGGCGCCGACCGGCAATGCCGCCACCGAAGGGCGCTACAAGCCCGACGCCGCATTCGAGGCGCTGTGGGACAAGTTCCGCTATTCGACCGACCTGGCCGCCCGCAAGGACGCCTATGCCGGTTTGATGCGCTGGATCAGCAATGACCCGCCGGTGCTGCCGCTCTACCAGCCCTACGAGTCCTTCGCGATGCGCGCCAAGATCGCCTGGAAGCCGCTGCCCGGCCACATCCCCTACGTGCTTGACTTCCGCGCCGGCCGCATTTCCGTGGTGGGGAACTGATGGCCGCCGTTCGCATCGCCGTGGTGGCCGATATCCACCACGGTGCCGACAGCCTGATCCGGCCGGCGCATGGGCGTTGCTGGAGCTCGACGCGGCCATCGACTGGCGGGTGTTCGGCAAGGACCCCTTCTCTCTACGGCTGGATGCGGCCCTGACCACACGGCGCTGGCTGCCGCCACTGCCGCCCTTCGGCATCATGCGGGACGGCGGCACGCGCTGGCCGGAGTGACGGCGACGGTTCGGCTGTCATCGTAGTTTCACATATTTTGCTCGATTCTTCTGCAATCATCGAAATATGGAAACCCGACAGGCCGCCACCATGCTTGCCGCCCTGGCGCAGGAGACGCGCCTGGATGTCCTGCGCCTGCTGTCCACGCGCGGCCCGGCGGGGCTGGCGGCGGGTGAGATCGCCGAGGCCCTGACGGTGCCGCCTTCCACCCTCTCGTTCCATCTCTCGGCGATGGAGCGCGAGGGGCTGCTGCGGTCGGACCGGCAGGGAAGGCGGATTGTCTATGCCGCGCGGATGGCCGGCCTGCGTGGCCTGCTCGGATTTCTCGGCGAAACCTGCGGCGGCATGGGCGACGTGCTTGCCGATTCCGATGAGGACCAGACCATGACCCCAGCCTTCAACGTCCTGTTTCTGTGCACTGCCAACTCCGCCCGCTCGATCATGGCCGAGGCGATCCTCGCCACCATTGGCAAGGGCCGCTTCAACGCCTATTCCGCCGGCTCCGACCCGGCGGCGCAGCCGCAGCCGCGGGTGATCGAGAAACTCGCCGCGCTCGGGCATGACGTCACCGGGTTGCGCAGCAAGTCGTGGGAGGAGTTCATGCGGCCGGATGCACCGCGGATGGATTTCGTCATCGCCCTTTGTGACATGCTGGAAGGCCAGCATTGCCCGGATTTCGGCGAGCGCGCCGTCACCGGTGCCTGGCCGCTGCCGGACCCAATGAAGTTCACCGGTGGCGCGGTGGAGCAGGCGGCGCTGCTCAACGAGCTCTACGCCGCGCTCGACCGGCGGCTGCGCATCTTCATCAATTTGCCCTTCGCCGCACTTGACCGCCTCGCCGTCCGGCAGCGGCTCGATGAGATCGGCGGCGGGGTGCGGGCGTGAGCATGCGCGTCGGCATCAGCGGCATGGGGCGGATCGGGCGGCTCGCATTGCGGGCGGCGCTTGGCGCGGCGGAACGGGCGGAGGATGATCCCCGCCGTGGCAACCGGCTCGACGTCGTGCATCTCAACGAGATCAAGGGTGGTGCTGCGGCCTGCGCCCATCTGCTGGAATTCGACAGCGTGCAGGGGCGCTGGCGCGGGCCGCGCTTCTCGGTCGACGGCCAGACCATCCGGATCGGCGAGCGGCGCCTGACATATTCCGAGCATGCGACGCCCAGGGAGATCCCGTGGGGGGATCTCGGGGTGGATGTGGTGCTGGAATGCACCGGCAAGTTCCTCACGCCGGAGACGCTGGAAGGCCATCTCGCCCGAGGGGCCAAGCGCGTCATCGTCGCGGCGCCGGTGAAAGTGGCTTCGGTGTTGAACGTCGTCGTGGGGGTCAACCATCACCTCTATGACCCCGCGGCGCACCCCATCGTCACCGCGGCATCCTGCACCACCAATTGCCTCGCTCCGGTGGTGAAGGTGGTGCACGAGGCGATCGGCATCCGCCACGGCCAGATCACCACCATTCATGACCCGACGAACACCAACGTCGTCACCGACGCGCCGCACAAGGATTTGCGCCGCGCCCGCAGCGCCATGCTGTCCTTGCAACCGACCACTACCGGCAGCGCCACCGCGATCGCGCTGATCTATCCGGAGCTGACGGGCAAGCTGAATGGCCATGCCGTGCGCGCGCCGGTGCTGAATGCGAGCCTGACGGATGCGGTGTTCGAGCTGAAACGCGAGACCACGGAGGCGGAGGTCAACGCCCTGTTCGCCGCCGCGGCCGCTGGCCCGCTGGCGGGGATTCTTGGCTATGAGACGCGGCCTCTGGTCTCGGCCGATTACGCGCGGGACACCCGCTCCAGCATCGTCGATGCGCTCTCCACCATGGTGACCGATGGCACGCTGCTGAAGGTTTACGCGTGGTACGACAATGAGATGGGCTATGCCTGCCGCATGGTCGATCTCGCCTGCCACATGGAAGCGATGGGCATCTGACGTGAACCAGGCGGCGCGCCACTACGTCATCGTCACCGCGGCGTATTTCCTGTTCACGCTGACCGACGGCGCCATCCGCATGCTGGTGCTGCTGCATTTCCACACGCTCGGCTACACGCCCTTCGCGCTGGCCACGCTGTTCCTGCTTTACGAGACCGCCGGCATCTTCACCAACGCGATCGGCGGTTGGCTCGCGGTGCGCTTCGGCATTCCGCGCATGCTGGCCTGTGGGCTCGGGCTGCAGATCGCTGGGCTGGTGATGCTCTCGGCGCTCGATCCGGGCTGGACGGCCGCGGTCTCGGTGGCCTGGGTGGTTGCGGCGCAGGGGCTGGCCGGCATCGCCAAGGACCTCACCAAGACGGCCTCGAAAAGCGCGATCAAGGCGACAGCACAGGACGGCAACGCGCAGCTGTTCCGCTGGGTGGCGTGGTTCACCGGCTCGAAGAACGCAACCAAGGGGGCGGGGTTCTTTGCCGGTGGGGCGCTGCTGCAATGGGTGGGATTCGCTCCGGCGCTGTGGCTGATGGCGGCGATGCTGGTGCTGGTGCTGGGTATGGTGTGGATCGCGCTGCCGCGTGCGCTCGGCAAGGCCAAGGCGTCGAAATCCATGCGCGAATTATTCGCGAAATCGCCCGCCGTGAATTTGATGGCCGCCGCGCGCATCTTTCTGTTCGGCGCACGCGACGTTTGGTTCGTGGTCGGGCTGCCGGTGTTCCTCTACGCAAGCGGCTGGAGCTTCACGGAGGTGGCCGGGTTCCTGGCGGCCTGGACGATTGGCTACGGCGCGGTGCAGGCGGGCGCGCCGTCGCTGGTGCGCCGGAGCACAGACGGCTTGAGCCGGGAGGTGCCGGAGGCGCGGCGCTGGGGGGCGGCGCTGGCGTTAATCCCGTTAGGCCTCGCCGCAGTGCTCGTTGGCCTCGCACCAGCGCGGTCCGATCTGGTGCTGGCGGTGGGGCTCTGTGCCTTTGGAGTGGTCTTCGCGGTGATGTCCTCGCTGCACTCCTACCTGATCATGGCCTATGCCGGCTCGGAGAAGGCGGCCGAGGATGTCGGCTTCTACTACGCCGCCAATGCCGCCGGGCGGCTGCTCGGCATCGTGTTGTCCGGGCTGCTGGCCGGGTCCGGCGGCATGGTGGCTTGCCTGACGGGCTCGGCGGTGATGCTTGGGCTGGCCTGGGCACTCAGCCTGTTGTTGCCGCTGAAGACGCCGGCCACGGGCTAGCCTGCTGCCCGCCGATCTCCACGAGGTTGCCGAGGAACATCTCCGTCGTCGCCTGCCAGGAATAGAGTTCGGCGTGCAGCCGGCAGGCCGCACGGTCGGCATCGAGCGCGCGCAGGGCGGCGGTGCGCAGGTCGGTATCCGTGGCGCCCACGGCAGGATCGGTGATGATGTCGATCGGGCCGGTGACCGGGTAGGCGGCGACCGGGGTGCCGCAGGCCAGGGCCTCGATGATCACGAGGCCGAAGGTGTCGGTGCGGCTGGGGAAGACGAAGACGTCGGCGCCGGCATAGGCGCGGGCGAGCTCGGCGCCGAAGCGGGCGCCGGCGAAATGCACCCCCGCATAGTCCCGCCGCAGGGCCGCGAGCTGCGGGCCGTCACCCACCACCACCTTGCTGCCGGGCAGATCGAGATCGAGGAAGGCGCGGATGTTCTTCTCCACCGCGACGCGGCCGACATAGAGGAAGATCGGGCGGGGCAGCCCCCAATCCTCGCGGGCCTCGCCGGGCAGGGCCGGGCGGAACAGCTTCGTGTCGACGCCGCGTGACCATGCCTTGATGTTGCGGAAGCCGCGCGCCCCGAGATCGGCCGCCAGGCTGGGGGTGGCGACCATCAGCCCGGCGGAGGGGCGATGGAAGCGGCGCAACCACGCATAGGTGATACGCGCGGGGATGCGGGTGCGGGCCTGGAGATAGTCAGGGAAGCGGGTGTGGAAGGCCGTCGTGAAGCGTTGCCCGTTGCGCAGCGCCCAGCGCCGCGCCGCGATGCCGAGCGGGCCTTCGGTGGCGATGTGCAGCGCGCAGGGCATGAAGCCCTCGATGAGGCGGGCCAGGCGGCGGCGCGGAAACAGCGACAGGCGGATTTCCGGATAGGTGGGGCAGGGGATGGTGCGGAACCGGTCCGGCCCGATGATATCGACGGTATGGCCCAGCCGGCGAAGCTCCGCCGCGGTGGTGGACAAGGTGCGCACCACGCCGTTGACCTGGGGGGCCCAGGCATCGGTAACAATCAGTACCCGCTCCAAACCCGGTCGGGCGGCGGTGACCGCGATATTCGTGGGCGGAAGCGGGGCGAGGACGTTCACGCCGCCACGGCCGGCACGCTGCGTTCGGGCGCGGTATGGAAGGATAGACGCTGCCGCGCCGCCCAGTCGATCAGTTCCAGGCGGCCATCGGCGTGCTCGACCAGCGCGGTGCAGCTTTCCACCCAGTCGCCATCGTTGATGTAGAGCACGCCGCCAACTTCTCGCATCTCGGCATGGTGGATATGGCCGCACACCACGCCGTCGAGCCCGCGGCGGCGCGCCTCGGCGGCCAGCGCCGTCTCGAAGCGGTCAATCGCCTTGACAGCTTCCTTGACCTGGCGCTTGAGCCAGGCGGAGAGCGACCAATAGGGATAGCCGAGCCGGCGGCGCACCGCGTTGAACCAGCGGTTGAAGGCGAGCGCGGCGGTATAGGCCCAGTCGCCCAGCAGAGCGAGGAACTTGGCGTAGCGCACCACGCTGTCGAACTCATCGCCATGCATCACCAGCAGGCGGCGATTATCGGCGGTGGTGTGGATCGCCTCGGGCAGCAGACGGATGCCGGCGATCTCGAGCCCCATCGGCAGCCAGGTGCGGAACATCTCGTCGTGGTTGCCGGGGATATAGATCACCTCGGTGCCGGCGCGGGCCTTGCGCAGCACCAGGCGCAACACCTCGTTATGCGCATCGTCCCAGTACCAGGATTTGCGCAGCCGCCATCCGTCGATGATATCACCGACGAGATAGAGGCGCTCGCAATCCGTGCGGCGGAGGAAATCGACCAGGAAATCCACCCGGCAGCCACGTGTGCCGAGATGGAGGTCGGAGAGGAATACGGTGCGGAACCGGTCCGTCCGCGGGGGCGACATCGCGTTCATAGGCAGCCGTCTAGGTGGGGCCGCCGCGCCGCCAAAGTGAAGATTAAATGACCGGGGCTTCAGCTTTGGCGATCAGGTAATGTCATTGAATTGACCATATTTCGTCATGTTTCCGCAGTCTGAAACGAGCATGCTAGCGAATCCGTGCGGTGACGAACCAGCGCACGTGTGAGGTGCACATCATGATGATCGTCTACAATCCGGCAGCCGGGCAGCGGCGGGCGCAGCGCCTGTGGCGCGTGCTCGATATCATGTCGGCCGCCGGGCTGCGTATCGAACTGGCCGAGACCGAGCACCCCGGCCATGCCGTGGAGCTCGCCCGGCGTGCGGCGGAGGCCGGTGTGCCGATGGTGGTGGCCGCCGGGGGCGACGGCACCATCGCCGAGGTCGCCAATGGGCTGGCCGGCAGCCCATGCCGGCTCGGCATCATCCCGCTCGGTACTGCCACTGTGCTGGCACGCGAAATCGGCCTGCCCTTCGCCGCCCGTGGCGTGGCGGCGGCGCTCGCCTTCGGGCGGACGCGCTTTTTGTGGCCCGGAGTGGCCGAGACGGAGAACGGTTCGATCCTGTTCGTGCAGATGCTCGGCGCCGGCTTCGATGCCGAGGTGGTGCACCGCCTGCCGCTGAAGCTCAAGCGGCGCATCGGCCGTGGCGCCTATGTCGCCCAGACGCTGCGCGAGGTGACGCGCTATCCCTTCGCGCCGATCCGCATGCTGATCGATGATGTGGAGACCGAGGCGCGCAGCGTCATCGTCAGCAAGGGGCGGCTTTATGCCGGCGCCTATACGCTGGCGCCCGACGCCTCACCGGAGGAGCGCGGCTTCACCGTGGCGCTGTTCGAAAAGGGTGGTCCGGTCGCCACCCTCGCTTATGGCGCCGCGCTCCCGCTGAACCTGATCTCGCGCATGCCCGGTGTTCGGCTGGTGAAGGCGCAGAGGGTGGAGATCCTGTCCGACCATATTCCAGCCCAGGCGGATGGCGATTCCGCCGGCGCCGGGCCGCTGCGCATCGCCGATGCGCCCTCACCGATGCAGGTGGTGGTGGCCTGAGGCGTAGCTGTCATCGAAGTTTCAAACAGCCGGCCGGCGCTGCGTGTTAGCCCCTGCGCCAAAGAAGGACGGGGCCGAATGCTAGAGATTGATGGTCTGAGTCGGCACTACGGTGATGTGCGGGCGGTTGATAATGTTACGCTCTCCATTGAAAAAGGCGCATTTGTCGGCGTGATCGGCCGCTCAGGCGCCGGAAAGTCGACGCTGCTTCGTATGATCAACCGGCTGACCGAACCGACCGCCGGCGCGGTACGCTGGGATGGAACGGCGGTGAGCGCCCTTGGCGGCAGCGGCTTGCACCAGTGGCGGCGGCGCTGCGCGATGATTTTCCAGCAGTTTAACCTGATCGGTCGGCTCGACGTGCTCGACAACGTGCTGATCGGCCGGCTGGGCCACACCTCGGCCTGGCGGGCATTCCCGCGCCTGTGGTCCCGCGCCGATCGGGAAATGGCCTTCTCCGCGCTCGAGATGCTCGATCTCGCCCCCTTCGCCTCCAACCGCGCCGATGATCTCTCAGGCGGCCAGCAGCAGCGCGTGGCGATTTGTCGCGCGCTCGTGCAGGAGCCCGAAATCATCCTGGCCGACGAGCCGGTGGCCTCGCTCGATCCGCGCAACGCCAAGGTGGTGATGGACGCGTTGGCGCGGATCAACCGGCATTTCGGCATCACCGTGCTGGTGAACCTTCACTCGCTCGACCTCGCCCGCGCCTATTGCGGCCGCGTCGTCGGCATGGCGCAGGGCCGATTGGTGTTTGACGGTGCGCCCGACGCGCTGACCGAGGCCGCTGCGCGCGAACTCTACGGCATGGAGGCCCACGAGGTGCTCGATGCCGATCTCGGACCCACCATCGGCGGCAGCCTCGCAAGCGCGATGCCCGCCGCCGCCTGACTACATTTCCCCAACAGGAGTATTCCTATGATTGAACGTCGCACCCTGCTCGCCGGCCTGGCCGGCGGCGCCATCGCGGGCGCTGTTCGCCCCGCCGCGGCCCAGGCCTGGAAGGCGCAGTTCCCCGAGCTCGTCTACGCCGTGGTGCCCGCCGAGAACGCCTCCGGCGTGATCGAGCGTATGACGCCCTTCGTCGCCTATCTCTCGCGCGAACTCGGCACCAAGGTGACCCTTCGCATCGCCAATGACTACGCGGCCGTCATCGAAGGCCAGCGCGCCGGCAACATCCATATCGGCGGCTACGGCCCGGCCTCCTTCGCGCGCGCCCGGCTGATCGGCGTCAAGACCGACGCCTTCGTGATCGACGTGAATGCCGACGGCACCAAGGGCTACTACTCGGTGTTCTACGTGCGCGCCGACAGCCCGTACAAGAGCATCGAGGACCTCAAGGGCAAGAACCTCGGCCTGGTCGATCCCAACTCGACCTCAGGCTACAACATGCCGCTCTTCGCGCTCGACAAGAAGGGCATCGTCGCCGACAAGTTCTTCGGCAAGATGCAGGTCACCGGCAGCCACGAGAACGCGGTGATCGCGCTCGCTCAGGGCACGGTGGACGTCGCCGCCAATTGGTGGAACGCCGATGACGACAGCAACCTCACCCGGATGCTCAGCAAGGGCATGGTGAAGAACGCCGCAGGCCAAACGATGAAGAAGGAGGACTTCCGCATCGTGCTGACGACCGACCTCATCATCAACTCGCCGACTGCGGTGCTTGAGAGCCTTCCGGCCGATCTCAGGGGCGCCATCAAGAAGGCGTTCCTCGAAGCTCCTATCAAGGACAAGGCCGCTTTCGACAAGCTCTCCGACGGCAAGAACAAGCCCTGGGAGGCCACCACCAACGAGGCGTACAACGACACGATCAAGCTGATCCAGTTCGTTGACGCCCTGAAGAAGAAGCAGTCCTGATCATGACGGCGGGGACGGCGCGCGCCAATCACACGATCGCCGTCCTGCCGGATATGCAACTCGCGCCGCTGTTCGCTGCCTACCGGGCGGCGGCGGCGGCTCGACGCTTTCGTTTGCTGACTGGCGCCGTTATCGCCGCGGCTGTGCTCGCGTTGTCATTCGTGGGCGCCGAGGTCGAACCCCGGACGTTCTGGGCCAAGATCGGCAATGCCGGCGACTATTTCTTCCGCCTTGCGCATCTGGATACGGGTGCACCGGTCTGGACCGATCCCGCCGAGTGGTTCTGGGGTTTGAAGCGATGGACGCGGCTGCTCGGTGAAACGCTGCTGATCGCCTATGTCGGCACCGCGGTTGGGGTGCTGGGCGCATTCGCTGCCTGTTTCGTCGCCTCCGAACGGCTGGTCGGCAACCGCTGGGGGCGGGCGGCGGCACGGCGGGTGCTTGAGGTCTGCCGCACCGTGCCGGACTTGGTGTTCGCGCTGATTTTCGTCGTTGCCTTCGGACTCGGGCCACTGCCCGGCGTAATGGCGCTCGCTATCCACACCGCGGGCGCGTTGGGCAAGCTGTTCGCCGAGATCGTGGACAATATCGACATGAAGCCGGTGGAAGGCGTCGCGGCCGCCGGCGGGTCATGGTTCGCCCGTGTGCGGTTCGGTGTGGTTCCTCAGGTGTTGGCGAGTTTCGCCAGTTATTCGCTGCTGCGTTTTGAGATCAATGTGCGCGGCGCTTCGGTGCTCGGCTTCGTCGGTGCTGGCGGGATTGGAGAGGAATTGATCATCGCCATCCGGCGTTTTTACTACGCTGATGTCAGCGCCATTCTGCTGCTGATTGTCTTTTGTGTGATGCTGATCGACATGGGGAGCGCACAATTGCGACACAGCCTCGCCCGGCTGGAGGGCGCGCGATGAGCGGGATGCTGCCGGCACCACAAGGCCGGTTGCCGGAATATGGCTGGCGCAGCCACGGCCCGGGTTTCCTGGGTATCGGGATTGCCGTCGGCCTGTTCGTCTTCGGTGTTGTCCGGCTCGATCTCGCGCCCGCCCGTTTCCTCTCCGGCCTTGCCCGGCTCGGTGACATCATGGCGCTCATGATGCCGCCCTCGCCCGAGACCTGGAGCCGCTTCCTGGTCTATCTCGACGCGCTTGGACAGACGCTCGCCATCGCCGTACTCGGCACCACTACGGCCGCCGTGCTGGCCTTGCCGCTCGGCTTCCTAGCCGCGCATAATATTATCGCGAATAACGCCGTGCATTTCCTCTCGCGCCGCCTGCTCGATACCGTGCGCAGCGTCGATACGCTGATCTGGGCGCTGATCTGGATCAACGTCGTCGGCCTCGGCCCCTTCGCCGGCGCGCTCGCCATCGCCAGCGCCGATCTCTGCGCCCTCGCCAAGCTGTTCAGCGAGGCGATCGAGACGGCGGATCGGCGCCCGGTCGAGGGCGTGCTGGCTTCCGGCGGCAGCCGCGCGGCCTCAGTGCGATTCGGCATCGTGCCGCAGATCCTGCCGGTATTTGTCAGCCAGGTTCTCTATTACATCGAGTCCAATACCCGTTCGGCGACGATCATTGGCATCGTCGGCGCCGGCGGCATCGGGTTGCATTTGTCGGAGATGATCCGGGTGCTGGAGTGGCAGCAGGCCTCTTTCATCATCCTGATGGTGCTCGCCGCCGTCGCGATGATCGACGCAATTTCCCGTCGAGTACGCCGCGCGATGATGAGTGGGCGCTGAGGCGGGCCTGTCGATCAGGCCCTACGCACGGTTCTGGTAAGCATCGGATAGTGCGTGTTTGGCCCTGTGAAAGCCGGGAAGTGCTTGAAGTCGTCGCGCATTTCGTGTCGCACCGGTGAGTTCAACGCAGCAGTGAGTGCTACCTGATCGTCAAACACCACCTTGTTGCGCTGCATGTGATGGACGGGCATGAACGGCAGGAAGCCGATCCAGTCGATCCGCGTGCAGATCTCCACCTGCCTGATGCCAGGGAAGCGCGCCATGATCGGCGGGTGGGAGCGGATATAGTAGTCGAGCCAGAGGTTGAGGTCCTCCGCCGCGCCCTCATAGGCCACGAGATAGGTGCAGGGAAGGCCGCCTACCGGTGTGCGGAACGTCGCATCCGGCACTGGGAAGGGCCGCGCGATCATTGCCTGCTGGGTGGCCGATGTGATGCCAGGGATCACCGCGGAGTCGGCAAGGGCCTGCAGATGGCCGCCCTTGGCGAGAGCGGCCTCCATCGCCGCGATGTCCTTGAAATAGACCTGCAGCGCGAGCGAGGGTGGCGGGCCGTCATCCAGATACGGGTCATGCGTGCTGGCGGAGGTGTGGATCAGCGCCTCGTCGAGCCCCGGTGTCGCCGCCAGAAGCGGGGCGAGGCGGTCGGTGAGCGCGGCGCCGCGGAAATTGGCGAACCAACAGATGCGCATCACACGCCTCGCGTGTTGAGGTAGACCGAATACAGGCTGGTGGTGCCGCAGATGAACAGCCGGTTGCGCTTGGCGCCGCCGAAGCAGCAATTCGCCACCACCTCTGGGATGCGCACCAGGCCGATCAGCGTGCCATCGGCGGCGTAGCAGCGCACGCCATCGCCGGAGCTGGTCCAGATATTGCCGTGCACGTCGACGCGCATGCCATCGAACATGCCGACCTCGCTCTCCGCGAACACCGAACCGCCGGTCAGCGAAATGCCATCGGCGCCGACATCGAACACGCGCATATGCTTGGGGTATTGCGCCCCGTGCGAGCGCCCGGTGTCGATGATGTAGAGGCGCTTTTCGTCGGGCGAGAAGGCCAGCCCGTTCGGTTTGGCGAAATCGGTCGCCACCGCAGTCAGCGCGCCGGTGGCGGGATCGAGCCGATAGACGTAGCAGGCCCCGATCTCGGATTGGCGGGCATCGCCCTCATATTCGGAGTCGATGCCGTAGGACGGGTCGGTGAACCAGATCGAGCCGTCGGATTTCACCACCGCGTCATTGGGCGAGTTGAGCCGCTTGCCCTGGTAGTGGCTGGCCAGCGTGGTGATGCTGCCGTCGAACTCGGTGCGCGTTACCGTGCCGGTGCGGTGCTGGCAGGTGACGAGGCGTCCCTGGCGGTCCGTGGTGTTGCCGTTGGAATTCTCGGAGGGCTGGCGGAACACGGAGACCGAGCCGTCCGTTTCGTCCCATCGCATCATGCGGTTATTGGGAATGTCCGACCACACGAGATAACGCCCGGCGGCGAACCAGGCCGGGCCCTCGGCCCAGCGGCAGCAGGTGTAGAGTTTCTCGACATGCACATTGCCCATGGCGAGCCGCGCGAAGCGGTCATCGAACACCACGAAATCATCAGTGAGCATCGGTCGTTTCCTTTTTTTGTACGCTGGCCGGCAACCTGGCCAGCAGGCGTTCGAGCAAACTTAGCACGGCGAAAGTGGCGAGCACGCGGGGCAGCGGGTCGAGGTCTTCATAGCCGAGCCAGTCGCCCGCCTCGCCGCCATAGTGCCAGGCGAGCCATCCCAGGCCAGCGCAGAGCAGCGTGATCGCGGCCGCCCTCACGGCAGCACCGCGGTACTGAAATCGGGCCGGAACACCAGCATGTCGCCCCGCCGCTCCACCTCGCCATCGAGCCGCACGCGCAGCCCGACGAAAGGATACATCGCCGCGCTCACCGGCCCGCCGGATGGATCGCCCATCAGCAGGAAGGACGACCCGGCTACCGGCGCGGTTGCTACGAAAACCGGCGGCACCCCGCCCTGGAGGCAGAAATCTGCGCAGGCGCGATGGGCGATGCCGGTGCCCGGCCGCATCAGCCCGGCGTAGCACTGGCCATCGCAGATCTCCCCGGTGATGCGCCAGCGCCCGAGTTTCTCGACGGCGCGACTGGCGGCGGGAAGCTCGACCAGCCTGGGTTCGGCCGTCGTCTGCACCATCTCCAACGCACCACGCCGCACCAGCCAGCCCTTCACCTCGAGCCCGCGGCCCTCCCACTCCGGCGGCACGACGACGGGGTATTTGCCGACCATCGCCAGCATCATCGCATGGCCCTGCGGATGGGCGGCATCGGGAGCTACATGCAGCAGGGCGTAGGGCTGGCCGGTGATGGTGCCGCGGAATGTCTGCTCGCCGGCAATCCAGTCGCCGCTGCCGCCGCCGCTATCGTCCATCGTGCGGGCGAGGCCGAAGGCGAGCAGCAGCATGGCGAGCAGGAAGCCTAGGGCCACGCGGGCGATGAAGCCGCGATCGCGGGGTGGCAGGCGGTCGGTCCAGCCGATAAAGAAATCTTCGTGCGGCGCGCTCATGGCAGTTCCAGTGGCGCGACCGGCGTGCCCGGCGGATTGGCCCGGCGATCGAGCCAGACCCGGCCATCCGAGAGGCGGAGATTATAGGTCGCCAGCCGCTCGGTGAAGGGGGCGGGCGCGCAGCCGTCGGTCAGGCGATACTGGAAGCCATGCCACGGGCAGGTGATGCAGCCATCGATCACCCGTCCCTCGCCGAGCGGCCCGTTCTGGTGGGCGCAATGGGCCGAAATCGCGGAGAGCCGTTCGCCATCGCGAAAGACCGCCGCCGCCATGCCGCCCCCGAGCGGCAGGGTAATGCCGCGTCCGTCGGCGATGGCGCTGGCTGGCCCGGCGTCGATCCAGTCCCCCGGGGGCGGGGCCGCCGCAACCGAGCGCGCCAGCAGATGCAGCCCGCATACGCCGGCAACGCTGGCGGCCACCACCATCGCCAGCAGTGGATTGGTGGAGGATTGCAGCGCGCCCATCGCGAGGTGGAGCACCGCCAGCCCATAGGCGGCGTAGATCGCCATGTGCAGCCGCTTCCAAACCGGCGGGGTCAGGAAGGCGAGCCAGAAATCATGGCTCGTCACCGCAAGCGCCAGCATGATCGCCAGCGCGCCGATCCCGAAGGGGATGAAGGGAAAGCCGCGCAGCTGGCCGAAGCTGGTATCGGCGCCCAACATGCCCTCGAAGGGCGGTGTGGCCGAGAAGGCGAAATACCAGCCGAGCACGTGCCAGGCATGCCCCGCCGCCACCGCGCAGGTGATCACCCCGAAATGCCGGCGGTTATAGAGCAGCGGCAGGAACCGCCGATCGAGCCGCGCCAGCGGGCCGATGCAGAGCACGAAACTCAGCAGCAGGAAGGCGCAGCTTCCGAAGGCCCGCATCCCCAGCGCACCGCCATCGGGCGGGATGATCGCCGGCTGCAGCGCCGGGCCGAGCCGCATGTAGATCAACAGATAGGCCACCACCGCGGCCGCCAACACCGCGTCATAGACCAGTTTGGTGCGGCTCCAGCCGACTGGGACGTAGCGTATGCTCATGGTGCCGAAAGCCGAACGGGCGGCGCCTCGATCGGCCCGTTCTGGCGCAGCGCGAGGCTGCCGAGCACCAGCAGCGGCAACACGATCGATAGCCCGACCCAGATGCGCGCATGCGCGGCGCGGAACTCTCGCCCTTCTGCGGGGCGAGCGAGACCCCGCCACAGCACCAGCGGCCAGAGCAACACGAGCCCGGGGATCAGCAGCGGGCGGAACGCGTAGGCGCCGCGCGCCATCGGGTCCACGCGCTCGATCCGCCACAACAGGAACCAGGCGGCGACCAATCCACCGACGCCGCCGTAGACCTGTGCCGCCAGGATGATCGCGTGTGCCATCAGAAATCCGTCTTGAACCCGCCTTCCGCCTTGCGGGATGCCACGAAGGCGCCGAGTTCCTCAGCCACCGCCGCATCGATCGGCGGCGCCTGGTAGGCGGCGAGACATTCCTTCCATACCCCATTGGCTTTTTCCATCGCCGTCGGACTCCCCGCCTCCTGCCAACTCTCGAAATTCCGCCAGTCCGAGAGGATCGGCGCATAGAAGGCGTCGCGATAGCGCGCCTGGGTATGCGGCGTGCCGAAGAAATGCCCGCCGGGCCCGACGTCCCGCACCGCCTCCAGCGCCAGGGTCGCGTCATCGATCACCAGGGGATCGAGGAATTCGGCGACCATTTGCAGCAGGTCGATATCGAGGATGGTCTTCTCGAAGGAGCAGGTCAGCCCGCCTTCCAGCCAACCCGCGGAATGCATGATGAAATTGCCGCCGCCCATGGTGGTCGCCCAGAGCGAAAACACGCTCTCATAGGCCGCCTGCGCATCCACGGTATTGGCGGCGCAGACGTTGGAGCTGCGGTAGGGGATGCCATAGCGCCGCGCGAGCTGGCCGCCCACCATGGCCGCCTTCATGTATTCGGGGGTACCGAAGGCGGGCGCGCCTGATTTCATGTCCACGTTCGAGGTGAAGCCGCCATACATCACCGGCGCGCCGGGGCGGACGAGCTGGGAGAGCGCGATGCCGGCCAGGGCCTCGGCGTTCTGCTGCGCCAGCGCCCCCGCAATGGTCACCGGCGCCATGGCGCCCGCCAGCGTGAAGGGCGTCATGACAACGCATTGCCCCATGCGGGCCATTTCGATGATGCCGTTCAGCATCGGGTCATCCAGCCGCAACGGGGAGCTGGAATTGATCACCGTCAGCAGCGAGGGCTCGGCGAGCAGCTGTGCCTCGGAAATGCCCCGGGCGATCCGCGCGATCTCGATGCCGTCCCGGATACGCTCGCGGCCGAGCGAATAGGCGTGGAACACCTTGTCGGTCAGCACGGCGAAATCATGCAGGCAGTCGAGATGCCGCACGGAGGGGTGCAGGTCCACCGGCTCCACCGGATAGCCGCCGGTGAGGTGCAGGATGTTGAAGCTTTGGCCGAGTTTGATGAGGTTGCGGAAATCCGCCTGGTTGCCCGGCCGGCGCCCATTGTCGAGATCGGAGCAGTTCGGCGCGCTGGCCATTTGCGGGAAGGCGACCCAATCGCCGCCGATCCGCACGTTATGCGCGGGGTTGCGGGCGTACAGGGTGAATTCGGCCGGGCAGGTGGCGATCGCCGCCTCGATCATCTCGCGGGGGAAGCGCAGGCGGATGGTGCCGGGCTCCAGCGTGGCGCCGGCGCGGCACATGATGTCGCGCGCCTCCGCGTTGAGGAAATCCATGCCGATTTCCTCGAGGATGGTCAGCGACGCCTGATGGATCGCCTCCAGCGCATCCGCCGAGACGATATCGGTCGCCGGGAAACGGCGGCGCGGCTGGCGGAAAGGCTTCTGGTCGATGGGGAAGGGCAGGGCGGTGCGCCCGGCCCGGCCGCTGCGGCCGCCGCGGCGGCGGCTGTCGGACTCGCTCATCCGCGCCTCCGCCCGCCACGTCGCGCGGCGG
>CAIPLM010000341.1 GCA_903865895.1 uncultured Rhodospirillales bacterium
GAAGTTCATCTGGCATTTGTTCCAGGCCCGGCCGGGCGGTGGCGCCTCGCCGGCGGGGGATGGCTGGCCCGGTGGCGGCGAGTGGCAGGCGGCGGGAGGCATCAAGTTCGGCTCGCTGGAGGTGACGGAGGTGCGCTTCCCGTTCCTGTTCCGCCGCCATGAAATCCGGCCGGATTCCGGGGGGGATGGGCAGTATCGCGGCGGGCCGGGCGGTATTCTGGAGATGGTGGCCGAGATCGCGGAACCGGCGCTCGGCAATACCGCAGGGGATGGGGTGATCCATGGCGCGGTCGGCATTCTCGGTGGCGAGAACGGGCAGCCGCATCGCTACACGCTGCATTCGGAGGGGCGTAAACCCCGTGCCATCAAGACCAAGGAGGTCGGCCTGCCGATCCGGCCGGGCGATGTGTTCATGATTGAATCGGGTGGCGGGGGCGGCTGGGGGAAGCCGGCGCATCGCGCGCATGAAGCGCGTGCCGATGACCGGCTCAATGGCTTCATTGCTGGCGGGGAGGGCTGAGTCATGCTGCGCATTGGCATTGATGTCGGTGGCACCTTTACCGATCTCGTCGCGGTCGACCCCACTGGCCGCACCACCCTGGCGAAATCGGCCTCGACGCCGCCGGACCCTTCGGTCGGCGTGCTGAACGGTCTGACGCAACTCGCCGAGGCGCTCGGGCTCGATCTGCCCGGGCTGCTGGCGGGCACCGAGCGGATCGTGCACGGCACGACGGTGGCGACCAACGCGCTGCTGGAGCACAAGGGCGCGCGGGTCGGCCTGCTGACCACCGAGGGGCATCGCGACGTGATCGAGATGCGCGAGGGGTTGAAGGACGATCGCTATAATCTGCGCATGCCGCCGCCGGTGCAGCTGGTGCCGCGCTACCGGCGCATCGGGGTGCGCGAGCGTATTCGGGCGGATGGACGGATCGAAATTCCGCTCGACCGGACGTCGCTCGAAGCGGCAATCGATGAGCTGAAGTCGCACGACGTGGAGGCGGTGGCGATCTGCTATCTGCACGCCTGGCGGGACGCGGCGCATGAGCGGGAGACGGCGGCCGCGGTGGCGGCGGCGATGCCGGGGGTCTATCTCTCGCTCTCCTCGGACGTGTTTCCGCAGATCAAGGAGTTCGACCGGGTCTCGACCACCATCGTCAACGCCTATGTCGGGCCGGCCTTGTCGCGCTATCTGCGACGGCTAGAGGCGCGGCTGAAGGAGGCGGGGTATGGCGGGCCGCTGCTGATCATCCAGTCCCATGGCGGGGTGACACCGGTGGACGAGGCGGCGCGCATCGCGGCGGGCGGCGTGCTGTCCGGCCCGGCGGGCGGGGTTGCGGGTAGCCGCTATGCCGCGAATATCCTGGGCAGCGGCGATTTGATTCCCTTCGACATGGGGGGGACCTCCACCGATATCTGCCTGATCGTGAATGGTGAGCCGTCGCTGACCACCGGGCGCGGGGTTGGCGGGCATCGGCTGGCTTTGAACAGCCTCGATATCGCCTCGCTCGGCGCCGGGGGTGGCTCAATCGGGCGGGTGGATACTGGCGGCATCCTGCATGTCGGCCCGGAATCGGCCGGCGCCAATCCCGGCCCGGCCTGCTACGGACGCGGCGGGAAGCGGGCGACGGTGACCGATGCCAATCTGGTGCTCGGCTATCTGGATTCCGCGAGTTTCCTTGGTGGCCGGGCCAGCCTCGACGTGAAGGCGGCGGAGGATGCGCTGGACCGGCTGGCGGGTGAGCTTGGCGTCTCGCGCATCGAGGCCGCCGAGGGCGTGCATCGGGTGGTGAACACCAACATGGCCGAAGGGATCAGGCTGTTGTCGGTGCGGCGTGGCGTCGATCCGCGGCGGTTTGCGCTGCTCTCCTTCGGGGGCGCGGCGGGGTTGCATGTGGCGGATGTGGCGCGGCAGCTCGATCTTACCCGCGTGATTGTGCCGCGCGTCGCCTCGGTGCTGTCGGCCTGGGGAATGCTGGCGACCGATCTGCGCTTCGAGGTCAGCCGCACCCATATCGGCGATGCCGGGCGGCTCGACGGGGCGGCGGTGAAGCGGATGTTCGACGAGATGGAGTCGGAGGGGCGCGCGCGGCTGGCGGCCAGCTATGGGGGCGAGGTGCGCATCGAGCGGACGGTGGAGATGCGCTACGGCGAGCAGATCTTCGAGATCGCGGTGCCGCTGGCCGGCATCGACTGGGCGGTGGCGGACCCGCTGCCGCAGATCGTGGAGCGGTTTCATGCCCGCCATGAGGCGCTCTACACCTACGCGCTGCGGCACCAGGAGGCGGTGCTGGTGAATGCCCGCGCGGCCGTGATCGGCGTGCTGCCCGATCTGCCGCGCGAGCCGAGCCTGCCGGAGCGGCCGGCGGCGGGGCCGAGCGGGATGCGCCGGGTCTATCTCGGCGGCTGGATGGAGGTGCCGGTCTATGCGCTCGACGCGCTGGCGCCCGGCCAGGCGATAGCGGGGCCGGCGGTGGTGGAATCGGCGCTGACCACGGTGCTGCTGCGGCCGGGCAACCACGCGACGGTGACGCCGCATGGCTGGCTCGACATCGCGGTGGCGCCGGGGGGTGCGCCTTAGCCGCGCCCCCCGGCCATCGCGCGGCTGAGGGCCTCGGTCAGTTCGGCGCCGGTAAAGGGCTTGCCGATGAAGCCGCCCATTCCGGCGGCGGCGTATTCCGCGCGCTGCTCCTGCATGACATTCGCCGTCATGGCCACGATGGGGATGCGGCTGACCGGATGATTGAGCGCGCGGATGGCGCGGGTGGCGGCGATGCCGTCCATCTCCGGCATCATCACATCCATCAGCACGAGGTCATACGGCATGCGTTGAACCATCTCGACCGCCTCGGCCCCGTTGGCCACCGCATCGACCCGGTGGCCGAGCTTCTCGAGGCGGGTGATGGCGACGAGGCGGTTGGTGGCGTTGTCCTCGGCGAGCAGGATGCGCAGCCGGCCCGGCTCCGCCGCCTCCTGCACCGGGGCCGCCGGCGGGGTATCCGGTGCCACCGGTTCGACAACCGCGCGCAGAGGAAGGCGGATATGGAACACCGAGCCCTGGCCCTCGATGCTCTCCACCGCGATGGCCCCGCTCATGTGCTCGACGAGACGGCGCGAGATCGCGAGCCCCAGACCGGTGCCGCCGAAGCGCCGGGCGGTGGAGTGATCGACCTGGTAGAACTCGTCGAAGATATGGGCGATCGCGGTGGGCGGGATGCCGATGCCGGTATCGCGCACCGCGAGATGCAGCAACCGCCCGTCATCGCCGCCGTGCTCGACATGGGCGGCGATCACGACCTCGCCGACGCCGGTGAACTTGATGGCGTTGCCGACGAGATTGACCAGCACCTGGCGCAGCCGCCCGGGGTCTCCCACAATGCTGGTCGGCACCCCGGCCGCGATATCGGTGCGCAGCGCGATGTGCTTTTCGTCCGCCTTGACGTGCAACAACCCGACCACGCCGTCGAGCAGGGCGGTGAGATCGAACGGCACGTCCTCGAGGCCGAGCCGGCCGGCGTCGAGCTTGGAGAAATCCAGGATGTCGTTGACGATCTGCGTCAGGCTATCGGCCGCCTCGCGCAATGTTTTCGCATAACCGGCCTCGCGCACCGGCAGGCGGCTGTCGATCAGCATGCCGGCAAGGCCCGAGATGGCGTTGAGCGGCGTGCGGATTTCATGGCTCATGGTGGCGACGAAGGCGGCCTGCGCCTGCTGCGCCCGCTCGGCGGCATCGCGCGCCGCGGCAAGGGCGAGCTCGTTGTTCTTGCGCAGCGTGACGTCGGCGAAGGTGCGCACGGTGCCGCCATGCGGCAGCGGCTCGGTGCGCACGGCGAGCGTCATGCCATTGGGGCGGGTGCGCTCATAATAGGTCGGCCCGGCCGTGCGGCTGTCGATCATGCGGCGGACGATGAGATCATCCCCGACCGGATCGAACTCGCCGCGCTTGCGCAGATAGTCGGTCCCGATGTCCTGGTGGATGCCAGGCCGGCCCATCTCGGGTGGCAAATCGAGCAGTTCCACCGCGCGGCGGTTGATGACGCGCACGATGCCGTCGCGATCGGTCATCAGCAGGCCCTGCGCCATGTGCTCAACCGCGACCGAGAAGGCCGCCTGCGCCGCCTGCAGCCGCATCCCCTGGCGGATCAGCAATATGCCAATCAGGGCGACGCCGAGCGACACCACTGTCCCGGCCGTCAGGTACGACAGCACATCGCGCTCATAGGGCACGAACACATCATGCCGCGACAGGCCGACCAGCACGGCCAGCGGCTGCTGCTCGATGCGGCGGAAGACGTAGAACCGGTCGACGCCATCGACATTACGCGCCGCCGCAAGATGGCCCGCTACCGCGCCGGAGTTGATCTCCCCCGCAATTTCCGGCGTCACTTTTTCACCAAGCGCCCGGGCGACCGGCGGCGCATGGGCCCGCACCACGCCATCGAGCCCTACCAGGGTGATGGAGCCCTGGCCGATATCGAGGCTGTTATAAAAGCTGCTGAGATAGTCCGGGTCGATCGAAACCACCAGCACGCCGGCGAAGCTACCGTCAGGGGCCAGCAGCTTGCGGGTGAACTGCATGGACCATTTGCCGGAAACCCGCCCCAGCACCGGCTTGCTGACGAAGAGGAAATCGTCGGCCCGCTGCTTGTGCACGCGGATATGCTCGCGATCCGACAAATCGACGCCGCGGCCGCCGGGCAGGTTGCTGTCCACCACGAAGCCCTCGGTATCGACATGGGTGACCTGAAGGGTCAACTCCGTCAGCACCTGATCGGCCGGCGCCACGGCGCGGATGTTGAAGCGGGCGGGATCGGAGCGGTAGACGGTTCGCACGGTGCGCAACACTTGGTCCGCCGCCTCCACCGTACGGCGCGTGCTTTCCGCGAAGCCGCGGGCGAGGTTGTCCGCCTCCACCCAGGCATCGCGCTCGATCTGCGCGCGCTCCTGGCGGAGGTTGAGCCCGATGCCGATCCACACCACCGAGATGACGAGCAGCACCAGCACCCCCTGGAACCAGGCGGTGGTGGCGGCCGGTCGAGCGTCGCTCTCGCGTATGGAAGGCATGTTGAACAAATTCCGTCTCCGCAGCTGGCACGGGGGTTGCCATTCACGAAACATGCCACCCCCTGGCGCGCTGCGGATCGCGCCGGGAGGGGATTTTGCGCCCTTTGCATCGCAATTTGCAACGCCGCTGTTGCAAATCGCAAAAATCTATCCGGCGAAGGAGGCGGCGCTCCAGACGGCATCGAGGCTGAGCGGCGCGGCGAGCAGGCGCTGCGCCACGGCGTAGCGGATGGCGCATGCGATTGCAGGTTCCAGCGTGGCGCGATCGCTCACTGCCGCGCCGGATGCGCCGAGCAGCCGCACCAGCTCCGCCACGTCCTGCGGCCGGTTACGCGCGACGTCACCGCGGATGGTCAGCAGGTGGTTCACCGGCATGAAGCCGTGGCGGGCGCCAAAGGCGGCGCCGGCGGCCTCCGCGTCGGGGAAGACCGTGCGCAGCCCCTCGGCAGCGGGCATGTCGTTGCCGAAGATCGCCGCGTCGAGCCGCCCATCGCGGAGCATCGCCAGCATGTCCTCCCCCGGCGCGGCGCGTCCCACCCAGGGCGGATCGCGGTATTCGGCGACATGGGCGCCCTCGAACGTCACCCACTGCATCGCATCGGCCGCCACCCCGGCGGTTTCGGCGATGGCGCCGCGCAGCCACAGCCCGGTGGTCTGGCTATAGGCCCGCACGCCGACGCGCCGCCCCGCGAGATCCGCCGGGCCGTGGATCGGCGCCGCATCCCGGCACAGCAGCGCCGCCTCCTGGAAGCGGGCGGCCAGCACCACCGGCAGCAGCACCAAATCCTTCCCCGCCGCCTTGGCCATCAGGAAAGTGGCGATCGCCATTTCGCTCGCCTCATAGCGCCGCTCCCGCACCATCGGCGCGAAGGCGCGGCTGATCGGCGCGATCTCGGCGAAATCGAGCGCCAGCCCCGGCGAGGCCACCGCGCCGCTGAACAGCGCCTCCGTGCGCGAGGTGCGGCCGAGCGCGATCGACAGCCGGGGAATGCTCACCCCAGCCGCTCCACCACATGGGGGAAGACGGATTGATAGCCCTCGCCATAGGTGATCGCCTTGTCGGAGTTGCGCGCCGCCTGGGCGCCGCGCTGCAGGGCAACGCGGGTGTAGTATTCCCAGAGATGCTCCTGCCCTGCCATGCACTCGATCGCCGCGCGCTTCTTGGCCCAGACCGGCGAGATATCCAGCAGCACATCGGGCTTCCAGTTGCATTGCTCCGGCTGATGCGGCTCGAACAGGAACACCGGTGGCGCGCCCAGTACCTTCTGATGCGGGTTGTGGCCATGCGCCTGGGCGGTGATGCGGGCGTGCTGGGCGAAATCGGTCACCGCGGGGTGGTCGTGATTGTAGATGTCCTCCTTGCTGTGGGTCAGCACGAAGTCCGGCCGCAGGCTGCGGTAGAGATCGACCAGCCGGTAGAACGCCGCCTCGGAGAGGTTGATCGGGTAGTCCCCGAGGTCCCAGAACTGAATGTCAGCCACATCGAGCACCGATGCCGCCGCCCGGGCCTCGCGCTCGCGCTCCGTCTTCACGCGCTCCAGCGTCATGCCCGGCTGGCGCCACAGCTTGGCGCTCTCGCCGCGCTCGCCATAGGAGAGGCAGACGACGGTGACCGCCCAACCCTGAGCCGCGTGCAGGGCGATGGCGCCGGCGGCCCGCCAGACGAAATCGGCGGAATGGGCACTGACGACGAGGGCGGTTCTGGCGGTCATGGCGGCTCCTGGCGGGCGATGATGGGCGGCCATCCCCTGCCCGAGAAACCATGGCGGAACAAGGGGAGGCGCGCTTGCCGCCGCCCCCCGCACATGCTTCAACATGCTCCAGGCAATCGGCCCACCGGCACGCCGGACTCTGGCTGACCCCACCGACCGCACGGGAGAAAATCAATGTCCAACATCAGCCGCCGCGCCGCCATGGCCGGGACCGCCGCCGCCCTCGCAGCCCCCGGCGCGCTGCGTGCCCAGGTGAAGCCGCGCCTCACCGCGATCTCCCAGTGGAGCGCCGGCAGCGACGGCGCCGCGATCACCGCGCTCGGCAAGAAGTTCGAGGAGCGCGGTGGGGTCTGGCAGCACTCCCCGGTACCCGGCTTCACCACCGACATGATGAACAAGCTGCGCGCCCAGATCATGGCCGGCGACCCGCCTTCCTGCTCGCAGCTCAAAGGCCCGGAAATCGCCGCCTGGTCGAAAATCGCCCCCACCGTGAACCTCGACGCCACCGTGGCCGCCGCCGGCTACGAGAAGGTGGTCGCCCCCGATCTCGCGAAGCTGCACAAGCCCGGCGGCAAGTGGGCCGCGCTGCCGCTCCAGGTCTATCGCACCAACACGCTGTTCGTCTCCAAGCGCGCGCTCGACCGCGCCAAGGCCGACAAGCTGCCGACCACCTGGGCCGAGTTCAACGCGCTCGCCGAGAAGATGAAGTCGGCCGGCATGGCCTATCCCGTCAGCAACGGCGGCAGCCGCGCCGATGACGGCCAGAAGTTCGAGGCCTGCCTCGCCGGCATCAGCCCCACCGCCTACCGCGCCGCCTGCATGAACCTCGACGAGAAGGCGCTGAAGGGCCCGGAGATGAAGGCCGCCTTCACCCAGCTGCGCAAGCTCGCCGACTGGATGGACCCCAACACCGCCGCTCAGAGCTACGCGATCCATCTGCCCAAGTTCGTCGCCGGCGAAATGGGCATGATGATCCAGGGCGGCTGGGCGCAGGGCGTGCTGCTCAACGCCGGCTTCAAGCTCGATGACTTCATCATCGCCCCCGGCCCCTCCGACAACGCCAAGCCGGTGTTCATCCTCAACGCCGACGCCTTCATCTTCTGGCAGCGCAAGGAGGCCGACCTCCAGGCCGGCCAGAAGCTGATGGCCGAGCTGGTGATGGATCCCGCGATCCAGACGATGTACTCGCAGATCACCGGCTCCATCCCCGTGCGCACCGACGTCGATCTCTCCGGCGCCGGCTGGTCGGACGGCCAGCGCGAGGCCGCCCGCACGCTGAAGGAAGCCGTCGCGATCAACCAGGTGGTGCTCTCCCTCGCCCACAACATGGCGCAGGAGAACGGCATGACGGCGGCGATGATCGACGTCATCACCGAATACGTGAAGAACCGCAGCATCACGCCCGACCAGGCGGTGGCCCGCCTGTCCGAGGCGGTCGAGGGCGCGCGTTGAGCCCGGCCGCGCCGGCAGCGGCGCGGCCCCCTTTCGCCTCGCTGAAGCGGCTGCCCGAATTCCTGGTGATTTGGGTGCCGCTGCTGATCTCGGCCGGCCATGTCGTCACCTTCGCGCTGTGGACGACCTGGATGTCCTTCACCCCCTCCACGCTGGTGCCGGCGGATGGGTTCGTCGGACTGCGGAACTACAATGCCGTCCTGGCCACGCGGAACTGGAAGATCGCCTTCGACAATTTGCTGCTGTTCGGCAGCGGCTTCGTGGTGCTCAGCCTCTCCGCCGGCCTGATCCTCGCCATCCTGCTCGACCAGCGGATCCGCGGCGAGAACGTGCTGCGCTCGATCTTCCTCTACCCCCTCGCCGTCTCCTTCGTGGTGACCGGCACGGTGTGGAGCTGGCTGCTCAATCCCGGCATCGGCATCCAGAAACTCGTCAATGACCTGGGCTGGACCAGCTTCCGCTTCGACTGGCTGATCGACCGCGACATGGCGATCTGGACCATCGTGATCACCGCGGTCTGGCAATCCTGCGGCTTCGCGATGGCGCTGTTCCTGGCCGGGCTGCGCTCGGTGGATGGCGATCTCGTCAAGGCCGCGCAGATCGATGGCACCGGGCCCGTGCGCATCTATCGCCGGGTGATTTTGCCCACGCTGTGGCCGATCACCATCACGGTCGCGGTGATCCAGCTGCAATTCGCCATCACCACTTTCGACCTGGTGCGTGCGCTCACCGGCGGCGGACCCGGTATAGCCACCCAATTGCCCGCCCTCGTGGTCTACGATTTCATGTTCCAGCGCGGCAATCTCGGCCGTGGCGCTGCCGCCGCCGTGCTGATGCTGCTGGTGCTGCTCGCCGTGCTGCTGCCGCATTGGACCTGGCGCGCCATTCAGAACAGGCGGGCCGCCCGTGGCTGACACCTCCATCAACATCCGCCGCATCATCGTCTACGGCATCGTCTGGGTGGTCGCGGCCGCATGGCTGTTCCCCCTCGTGGTGGTCATCCTCAACTCGCTGCGCACCGCCGAGGAGATCGCCCAGACCTCGATGATCGGCTGGCCGCGCGTCTGGGCCTGGGGCAACTACACCCAGGCCTGGGACACCTACTGCATCGCCCAGACCTGCTCGGGCATCCGGCCCTACATGCTCAACTCGGCGCTGGTCACCATCCCGGCCACGCTGATCTCCACCCTGCTCGGCGCCGTCGCCGGTTACGCCGTTTCACTCTGGCGCTTCCGCGGCGATTCCTGGATCTACGGCATCGTCACCATCGGCATTTTCCTGCCCCAGCAGATGCGCCTGCTGCCCTGGACGCTGGTGCTGCGCGATCTCGGCCTCACCAACACGCTGGCCGGGCTGGTGATGATCCACACCATCCAGGGCATGAGCTTCACCACGCTGTTCTGCCGCAACTACTACGTGTCGATCCCCGCCGACCTCATGAAGGCCGCGAAGATCGACGGTGCCGGGTTCTTCCGCATCTTCTGGCGCATCGTGCTGCCGCTCTCGCCGCCGATCCTGATCGTCACCGTGATCTGGCAGTTCACCCATATCTGGAACGAATTCCTCTACGGCGTCACCTTCACCACCGGCACCCAGCAGCCGGTGACGGCAGCGCTGATCGCGCTCGCCACCTCCGTCGCCGACGTGCCGCAGCACGGCATCCAAAGCGCCGCCGTGGTGGTGGCCGCACTGCCGACGCTGCTCGTCTACCTCTTCGGCGGCCGCTACTTCGTGCGTGGCCTCACCGCCGGCGCCGTGAAATAGGGATCACCGCATGTCCGCCCTCGTCATCCGCGACCTGCACAAGCGCTTCGGCACCACCGAGGTGCTGAAGGGCATCAACCTCGATATCGACAGCGGCGATTTCACCGTGCTGGTCGGCCCCTCCGGCTGCGGCAAATCGACGCTGCTCAACATCATCGCCGGGCTGGAGACCGCCTCCTCCGGCGATATCGAAATCGGCGGCCGCCTGGTCAACGCCATCCCGCCCAAGGATCGCGACATCGCCATGGTCTTCCAGACCTACGCGCTCTACCCCTCGATGACCGTGCGGCAGAACATCACCTTTGGCATGGAATGCCGCAACGTGCCCAAGGCCGCGCAGAACCAGGCCGTCGAGCGCGTCGCCAAACTCCTGCAAATCGAGCCCCTGCTCGCCCGCAAGCCCGCCCAGCTCTCCGGCGGCCAGCGCCAGCGCGTCGCCATGGGCCGCGCCCTGGTGCGCGATCCCAAGCTGTTCCTGTTCGATGAGCCGCTCTCCAACCTCGACGCCAAGCTGCGCGTTGAGATGCGGATGGAAATCAAGCAGCTGCACGCCCGCATCGGCACCTCGATCGTCTACGTCACCCATGACCAGATCGAGGCGATGACCATGGCGACCCGCATCGCGGTGATGCACCAGGGCGAGGTGCAGCAATTCGCCGACCCCGACACCGTCTATAACCGCCCCGCCAACCTCTTCGTCGCCCGCTTCATGGGGGCGCCACCGATGAACACCGTGATGGCCCGCATCGATGCCGGCGCCGTGGTGGTCGGCGATATCCGCCTGCCCGCGCCCGAAGCCGCGGCGGCGTGGCAGGGGCGCGAGGTGGTGCTCGGCATCCGCCCCGAATGCATCGCCGAACCCACCCGCCTGTTCGGCGACGGCAGCGCGCCCATCGTCATCACCGCCCCGGTGGAGATGACCGAGCCGACCGGCGCCGAGACCATCGTGGTGATGCGCCTGGGCGGCGAGAAAGTCCTCGGCCGCGTCGCCCCCGATACCCGCCTCGCCAATGGCGCCACGGCGCGCTTCGCCGTCGATACCCGCAAACTCTGCCTGTTCGACCCCCAGACGGAACGCCTCATCGCATGAGCATGACCCGCTACCCCAGCCTCGCCGGCCGCACCGTCATCATCACCGGCGGCGGCAGCGGCATCGGCGCCGCTTTCACCCGGGCCTTCGCGGCCAACGGCGCCCGTGTCGGCGTGATCGATCTCGATACCGATGCCTCCCTCGCTCTGGTCGAGGAAATCGCCGCCACCGGCGCCCCCCGCCCGGTGTTCGCGCGCTGCGACCTGCTCGACATCCCCGCGCTGCAAGCCACTATGGCCGACCTGCACGGCGCCCTCGGCGATGCCGCGGTGCTGGTCAACAATGCCGCCAATGACCGGCGGCAGGATTTCCTTGAGGTGAGCGAGGCGGAGTTCGACTGGGCGCTCGCCGTCAACTTCAAGCACCACTACTTCACCGCCCAGGCCGTGGTGCCGCAAATGCGCCGCCTCGGCCACGGCTCCATCATCAACATGAGCTCAGTCGCCTGGATGGGCGGCGGCCCGCGCATGCAGGCCTATAGCGCCGCCAAGGCCGCCGTGGTGGGCTTCACCAACTCGCTCGCGCGCGACATCGGCCAGTGGCGCATCCGCGTCAACGCCATCGCGCCCGGCATGGTCATCACGCCCCGCCAGCGCGAACTCTGGTACCAGGACGAAAGCCTCATCGCCGCCGGCCGCGCCCGCCAATGCCTGCCCGACGCGATCGAGCCCGAGGACATCGCCGCAATCGGCCTGTTCCTCGCCAGCGACGACAGCAAGCTCATCACCAAGCAGTGCTTCCAGGTCAACGGCGGATCGCGGTGACGGCCGCTCGAGGATATCGCCGATGACCCTCCCGCTCCTCTTCACGCCGATGCAACTGCGCGGCATCACGCTGCGCAACCGCGTCGTCGTCGCCCCCATGCACCAATATGCCGCCGAGCGAGGTGTCACCACCGACTGGCACCTGATGAACGCCGGCCGCTTCGCCGCCGGGGGCGCCGGGATGGTGATGGTGGAGTCCACCAAGGTGGAGCGCCGCGGCTGCGGCACCGTCGGCGATACCGGGTTGTGGGATGACGCGCATATCCCGGGCATGCGCCGCATCGCCGATTTCATCCGCGCCCATGGCGCCGTGCCTGCCATCCAGCTCGGCCATTCCGGCCGCAAGGCCCGCCGCTTCCGCCCCTGGGAAGGCGGCGCGCCCCTCGTGCCCTCGCCTGACATCCCGGATTGGGAAGAATGGGACCTCGTCGCCCCCAGTGCCATCCAGGCGGTGCCGGAAGACCCGATGCCGCGCGCCCTCACCCGCGCCGAAATCCCCGGGCTCATCGCCCGCTGGGCCGCCGCCGCCCGGCGCGCCCTCACCGCCGGGTTTGACAGCGTGGAAATCCACGCCGCCCACGGCTACCTCATCCACCAGTTCCTCTCGCCCCAGGCCAATCTCCGCAACGACGACTACGGCGGCAGCGAGCTCAACCGCATGCGCTTCTGTATCGAAGTCGTCGAGGCCATCCGCGCCATCTGGCCGGAAGACCGCCCCCTTTTCCTCCGCCTCTCCGTGGAAGACGACGCCGGCTGGGGACCCGAGGAAAGCGCCCGCCTCGCCCAGATCGTCGGCCCCAAGGGCGTCGACGTCATCGACTGCTCCTCGGGCGGCCTCACCGGCTCCCCCCACCCTCGGGGCGCGGCCGAGCTACGGCTACCAGGTACCCTACGCCAAACGCCTGCGCGGCGAAGGCGGCGTGAAAACCATGGCCGTCGGCCTCATCGTCCACGCCGACCAGGCCGAAGCCATCCTGCAATCCGGCGACGCCGACCTCGTCGCGATCGGCCGCGAAATGCTCTACAACCCCAACTGGACCACCGACGCCGCCCGCAAACTCGGCGTGCCCGACGCCTTCAACGCCATGCCCTCCGCCCAATCCTTCTGGCTCGACAAACGCGCCTCGGCGGTAAAGAATCTCCGCCCCTCCACCTACGGCACCACCCTCGCCGAATGACCCGCGGCCCTGGTGGGGGGGCCCACTCCCCGGCAGTCAAACCGCCGTCACTGCCCCCGCCACCGCATCCGCCGCAAAAATCGGCGCCATATGCCCGCCCTCGATCACCACGCGCCGCGCCCCCGGCAGCAGCGCCGCGAGCCGCGCCGTCATCCGGTGCGTCACCTCGGGCGAGCGCGCCCCTTGCAGGATCACCACCTCCGGCGCGCCGAGATAGGGCACGGCCGGATGCGTCGAGCAGGCCCGCATATCGGCGCCGAGCCGGGGCGCGGCGGCGGTGAGGCGGGCGCGGGCGCTCGCGGGAATATCCGTCCAGCGTTGCTCGTTCCACGCCTCGATAAAGGTCGCAATCGCCCGCTCCGGGTCACCCGCCGCCATGCCGGCATAGAACCCGTCATTGATCGAAAGGTCCCACGCCCGCGCGGCGGCATCCTCGGGGTCATCCTCCCGCAGCACCGCGGTCACGATCGGGTCGAACACCACCAGCCGATCCACCGGAGTGCGGCGCACCAGCGACGCCAGCCCGCCCATGGAATGGCCGAACAAGGTGCGGCGCCGCGCCGGCAGCGCCGTCAGCACGGCATCAACCGCCGCCGCATGGGCGGCAATCGGCCCGCCCGGCACATCGAGCGCCGTCCCGCCATAGCCATTCAGCGCCACCGCCACCAGCCGTCGCCCGGGTGCCGCCAGCCGTTTGGCGAGGCCCGACAGCGTGTTCGGCCCCGCCGCCGCCGCATGGGCGAGCACCCAAACATCCTCGCCCTCCCCCCATTCCTGCGTCTCAACAGGCCCGGCAGGGGTGTGGTAGAGGGGCATCGGCGCACTCTCGAAACGGGGAATGATATGACGGTTCTGATCATCGGCGGCGGCATCGCCGGGCTGACCACGGCGCTCAGTCTGCACCAGATCGGCGTCGCCTGTCGCGTCTATGAGAGCGTCGAGACCATCGAGCCGCTCGGCGTCGGCATCAACACCCTGCCGCACGCCGTCCGCGAACTCAGCGAACTCGGCCTCGGCGTGCACCTCGCCGCCACCGGCATCGCCACCGCCGAACTCGCCTACTTCACCCGCCGCGGCCAGCAGATCTGGAGCGAACCGCGCGGCGTCGCCGCCGGCTATCGCTGGCCGCAATACTCCATCCACCGCGGCGCCCTGCACATGATCCTGCTCGACGCCGTGCGCGCCCGCCTCGGCGCCCATGCCGTCGTCACCGGCCACCACCTCGCCGCCTGGGAGCAAAGCGAGGGGGCCGTGCGCGCCCGCTTCATCGATCGCCGCACCAGCGCCCCGCGCGGCGAGGCCGAGGGCTCACTGCTGATCGGCGCCGACGGCATCCATTCCGCCCTGCGCGCCTCGCTCTACCCCGATGAAGGCCCGCCGGTCTGGAACGGCGCCATCCTGTGGCGCGGCGTCACCCACGGCGCGCCCTTTCTGACTGGCCGCAGCATGATCATGGCCGGCCACGAGTTCCAGAAATTCGTCTGCTACCCGATCTCTCGGGAATCCCACGACAAAGGTGCGGCGGTGATCAACTGGATCGCCGAGCGCAAATTCAAACCCGGCGACGCCTGGCGCCGCGAAGACTGGAATCGCGCCGGCAACCTCGAAGACTTCCTGCCCTGGTTCGAAGACTGGAATTTCGGCTGGCTCGACGTGCCCGGCATCATCCAATCCGCCGCCGCCTGCTACGAATACCCGATGGTCGACCGCAATCCGCTCGACCGCTGGAGCTTCGGCCGCGCCACCCTGCTCGGCGACGCCGCCCACGCCATGTATCCCATCGGCTCCAACGGCGCCTCCCAAGGCATCCTCGACGCCCGCGTCCTCGCCCGCGACATCAAAGCCCACGGCACCACGCCCGCCGCCCTGGCCGCCTACGAAGCCGAACGCCGCCCCGCCACCACCCGCATCGTGCTCGCCAACCGCGGCAACGGGCCCGAGCAAGTCATGCAACTCGTCGAGCAACGCGCTCCCACCGGCTTCACCAACATCGAAGACGTACTGTCAGCCACCGAACTCGAAGGCACGGCCGCCGCCTACAAACACCTCGCCGGCTTCGACAAAGACACCCTCAACACACGCCCCCCAATCGTCACCGGAGGATAGCGCTCGGTCGAGCCTGTTTGAGACCGCGCTCTGGCGAGTCAGAGGCCGCACTTCGCGGCCGGCCGGCGGGGATTTTCGAGCACCGAAGCGGAGCGGGCTACTGCCCGTGAGCATCGGAGCGCAGAAAATCACCGTCGGATGACCGCCAGAGTAGCGGTCTCAAACAGGCTCCGTCGTGTAATCGATGACGGTGTTGAGGGCGTCGTCCTGGTGGCGTTGCCAGTAGAGTTCGTGGATGCGGTTGGCGAGCGGGCCTGGTTTGCCGGAGCCGACGGGTTTGCCGTTGAACTGAGTGACCGCCGTCACGCCGCCGGCGGTGGAGCTGATGAAGATTTCGTCCGCCCCGTCCAGCTCCTCGCCTTTCACCGCGCGCACTTCGCACTGCACCTGCAGGCTGGCGGCGATTTCGAGCACGGTGCGCCGCGTGATGCCTTCGAACATGCCGGTGGCGGGCGTGGCCAGCACGCCGTTCCGGGCGATGAACACGTTGAAGCCGGAGCCTTCGGTAATCGCGCCGTCGGCGGTCGGCAGCACGGGGATATCGGCGTCGCGGTCATAGGCTTCGAGCTGCGCCATCGTGAGATCGAGCCAGTGGAAGTTCTTGATCCGCTGGTCGAGCGCGGCGGAGGGGATGCGCTGGGTGTGGGAGAGGATCATGCGCAGCCCGTCGCGCTGCTGGGCGTCATTGGCGATGCGGGCGAAGGGCTGGGTATAGGCGTAGAGGCGGTTGCGGCAGAGGCGGGGGTCTCGCGTGCCCGGCGGTGTCACGCCGCGGGTGCAGATCAGCATGATGAAGGCATCGCGAAAGCCGGTGCGCCGGGTGCATTCGGTGACGATATCGGCGATCTCCTGCGCCGAGTAGGGCAGGCTCATTTTCAGCCCGGCGATCGAGGCTTGGAAACGCTCGATATGGTCCTGCAGGCGGAAGATCTTGCCGTTCCACACATGGATCGCGTCGTAGGTGACGTCCGAGCGCAGGAAGCCGCGCTCGAGCAACGGCAGGGTGGCTTCGGCGAGCGGCATGTAGGTTCCATCGACGAAGGCGACGCCTTGCACGGCGGCCAATTCGGGATCGATGCTCATCGGCGTGGCTCCTGTTTTGTGCTGGGGCGGGAGGGTGGGGCCGAAAGGCCCCGGCTTTCAAGCCCACACGATCAAGCGCCGGGCAGGGCGCGGTTGAGGGCCGCCGCGTCAGGCGCGTGGGTCATCGATGCTGCCTGCTTCCTGGCACAAAGAGAGCCAGTCGTCATAAGGCCCGTCGCCGCCGACGAAGCGGGGCAGGCGGGCGTGATGGAGCCCATCGGTGACCGGCTCGAAGGTGGGCCGCGCGGCGCCGTCGGTCACGCAGAGCAGGCGGGCAGGGCCGTGCCGGCGCAGGGCGGCGAGGATATCGCGCATCAGCGCTGTCGGCAGGGCGGCATGCGGGGCGGTATGGACGAAGATCCGCTCGGCGGCCGCGAGGTCGATGAGCAGCTTGCGCCGGAGCAGGCGCAGGCGCGCGCAGCCGCGTTCAAGGATTTCATTCTCCCCAGCCGCATCGGTTTGCGCAAAGACGCTGGTATGGGTGCGCAACCAGGCGGTCTCAAGGAAATATTCATCACCCTTCCAGACCAACTTGGACTGTGCGGGATCGCCGGTGCCAGCGAAGCCGGCATCGAGGGCTGCGGCAAGGCGGTCCGAGTCCATGCGGGACCAAGTAAGCAGCCCGATGCGCGAGGCGCCGCTGGCGTGCCGCTGAACGAAGGCGAATTCGCAGTTAGCCCCGAGGTTCTCGAAGCGGTCGAGCACATGGCGGTTGGGCTCGGGGCGCCCGGTCAGTTGAGTGTCATGCCAGGCGAGGGCGTGGATGCGCAGCGTCGCCGGGCCTACCCAGGGCGGCAGCAGGGAGGCGGGCAGCAGGGCGTCGCCGTCGGTGAAGCGGTAGCAGTCATCCTGCAGCGCGTGGAACCCGTCGACGAAGGCGGGGTCGGCCAGTTTCAGATCGACATGGCCGGCCGCGTGGATGAGGCCAATGGCGAGTACCTGCACGCCGAGACGCCGGCGATCCGGGCCAAGGCCGAGATCGAGCGGCCGTGCGCTGGTGGACACCAGGCGGATGTCGCGGGCGGGGAGGGTGAGGTCGAAGCAATGCACGTCGCCGTCGAGGCGCCCGGGCTCCTGCAACACGCCATCGACCCGTAGCTGAAGGACGATGGTCATGCCACGCCCTGCCCTGCCCGGTCGAGCGCGCGCAGGGCGGTGGCGTCGATCTTGTTGCCGGGGAGCAGCGGCAGCGCCGGCATGATGTGGAGCCGCCGCGGCCGCATGGAGGCCGCCAGGCGCGCCGCGAGCAGCGCCTTCAGGCGGTCCGCCAGCCCGGCGGGCGGGTCGGCACTCGCCACAAAGGCGACGAGGTCGGTGCCGGCAATGGCGGGGATGGGCACCAC
>CAIPLM010000342.1 GCA_903865895.1 uncultured Rhodospirillales bacterium
ATCAGCGGCACGATGCCGATCGCCAGCACCGCGCCCCGGGCCATGTGCCGCCGCCGCGCGCCCGCCGCATCCACCCACATGCCGGCGGGGATTTGGCAGAGGGTGGAGGTGATGGTGGCCAGCGTCAGCGCGAAGCCGATGGAGGTCTGCGTCCAGGCCTGGGCGGTGAGATAGACCGGGATGAAGGCGCCATAGGCGGTGCCCATGGCAGCGACGAGCAGGTTCAGCGCGTCGAGCCCGCGATCCGGCCGGCGCTGCGTCATTTCGGCGCGGCGCCGAGCACCCGTACCGTCTGGTCGGCGCCGTGGTATTCCGGCGCGGCGGCGACCTCATCGAGCGTGAAATCCTCGGTGATGCGGGGGTCGGCGATGTCATGCGAGAAGCGCAAAGTGCGCCAGGCGACCGCGACGCGGCGCATGCCGATGCCGAGGAAGCCGCCGACATCCAGCACGACCACGCGCGGCCGGCCATCGGCATCGACCAGGAGGTCGACGATGCGGCCGATCTCGTCGCCCGACTTGTCGGTGACCATCCGCCCGAGCACCGAGCCGAGTTGGCCAGGCGGGAAGACAGCCTGGGCCGCGAGCGGCGCCGGGGCGGCGAGGGACAGCAGCAGCAGGGCCGGCAGAAGGGACCGCATCGTATGGGCTCCGGGAGTGCATCGGTTGCCGCGGGGCGAACTTCATGCCCACATTGGCGCATCAGGAATAGGGAGACCCCAACGATGACCGACACCGCGACCTTGGACAAGATCCGCAGCTACCACGAGGAGCTGACCGCGATCCGCCGCGACATCCACGCCCATCCCGAGATGGGGCTGGAGGAGACCCGCACCGCGGCCCTGGTGGCGGCGAAGCTGCGCGAATGGGGCATCGAGGTGACCGAGGGCGTCGGCATCACCGGCGTGGTCGGCACGGTGCGCGGCCGCCTGCCGGGCCAGCGCTCGATCGGGCTGCGGGCGGATATGGACGCGCTGTCGATCCCCGAGCAGACCGGCCTGCCCTACGCCTCGCAGAACGCCGGCGTGATGCATGCCTGCGGCCATGACGGCCATACCACCATGCTGCTGGGCGCCGCGCGCTACCTCTCGGAAAACCGCGATTTCTCCGGCACCGTGCAGCTGATTTTCCAGCCGGCCGAGGAAGGCCGCGGGGGCGCGACGGCGATGCTGAAGGACGGGCTGTTCGAGCGCTTCCCCTGCGATGCCGTCTACGGCATGCACAACATGCCGGGCATTCCCGTCGGCAAGTTCGCCACCCGCAAGGGCGCCTTCCTGGCCGGCGCCGGGGCCTGGAAAGTGGTGTTCAAGGGCACGGGCGGCCATGGCGGCGCGACCCCGCACCTAGCGACCGACGTGACCGTGGCGCAGGCGCAATACATCATGGCGCTGCAAACCGTGGTCAGCCGCAACATCTCGCCGCAGGAGGCGGTGGTGATCAGCGTCGGCTCCATCCATGGCGGCTCCAACCAGTCCTCCAACGTGATGCCGGCTGAACTCGAACTCACCGGCACCATGCGCTGCTTCTCCAAGCCCGCCCAGGCGATCCTCGACAAGCGGATGGAGGAGCTCGCCCACGCCACCGCCGCGCTCAATGGCTGCACCGCCGAGGTCGAGCTGCGCTGGGGCACCACGCCGATGGTGAACCATGGCGACCAGACCGACGTCGCGGTGAAGGCGGCCAATGCGCTGGTGGGGGACGCCAACGTGAACCCCAACGCTGCGCCGATCACCGGGGGCGAGGATTTCTGCTTCATGCTCGATGCCAAGCCTGGCGCGATGATCATGATCGGCAATGGGGTGCATGAGAGCGGCACGACGCCGAACCTGCACACGCCGCTGTTCAACTTCAACGACGAGATCATTCCCCTCGGCGTTAACTGGTGGGTGAATATCGTGCGCGAGGAGCTCAAGCTCGGCTGATCCCGCCGCGATGCGCTTCGAGGGGCATATCGACGTCTGCCGGCCGGATCTGGTGTCCGGCTGGGCGCGGGACGCCGATGCGCCCGGGCGGGCGCTGCGGCTGGAGGCCTTCATCGGCCGCCGCCGGCTGGGCAGCCTGGTGGCGGGCGAGGGGCGGAGCGATCTCGCGGCGGCCGGGCTCGGCAATCACGGCTTCCGCTTGCGCCCGCCGCATCGGCTGAGCGCGGCCGAGCGGGACGTGCTGCATTTCCGCGCCGAGGACAGCGAGGAGGGGCTGTTCGATGCGTTCGGCGCGGTGCAGCCGAACCCGTTCGTCCATCCGCCGCCGGCGCTGCAAGCGGAGCCGCGGTTTCGCCGCTGCATCCTGCATATCGGCACCGAGAAAACCGGGACGACCTCGCTGCAGCACTTCCTCGCGCTCAACCGCGACGCCTTGATGGAACAGGGCATCTACGTGCCGCAGAGCCTGGTGCCGCAAGGCCAGAAGCCGATGCTCAACCACTCCGATCTCGCGGCGTTGGCGCTGGCGGATTGGCGGATGGCGGATTCGCTGCGCCACCAGCGCGCGATCGCCACCGCCGAGGATCTCGCCGCGTTCCGCTCCGCGTCCGCTGCCGCGCTGGAAGCCGAGTTGGAAGCGGCACCTGCCGGATGCGATACGCTGCTGCTCTCGAGCGAGCACTGCCATTCCCGCGTGCTGCTGCTGCACGAGGTGGCCGCGCTCTATGCCTTCCTCGCCCCACATGCCACGGCGCATGAGGTGTTGGTCTATCTCCGCCCGCAGCATGACCTCGCGATGAGCCAGTTCGGCATGCAACTTCTCGCCGGCGAGGCGGAGGCCGAGATGCTGCCCCCCCTGCCCTATCCCTCCGGCTATGCGAAGCCCCGCACCACCGATGCCGCGTATTTCGACTATGGGCGGCTGCTCTCCCGCTGGGCGGCGATATTCGGCCGCGCCGCGCTGCGCCCGGTGCTGTTCGCCGAGGCGCTACGCGATGGGGGCGACGTGATCGGCGATGCCTGCCGCCGCATCGGCATCGATGCCACGGGGATGGCGCTGCCGCCGCGGCTCGCCAGCAACATCTCCGCCCCCGCCCAGCGCTTCCTGCGTAGTTTCCTCCCGGTGGCCAAGCAACGCCTGGGGGCGGATTCCGATCGGGTGACCGGCTTCGTCGCCGAACGGCTGCGCCGTACCGCACCCGGCCAGGGCGAATTGCCGCCGCGCGACGCGGTCAGCCGTTTCATGGCGCAATTCGCCGCCGGCAATGAGCGGGTGCGCACGGAATGGTTCCCCGAGCGCGGGCGGTTGTTCGATATCGATCTCGCGGCCTTCCCGACCAAAGCCGAGACGCATCCGCTGGAGAGTGCCGAGGTGTTCGTGCTGCTGGCCGATTTGCTGGCCGCCGAGCGGTAGCGCGGCTGGTCAATCACCCGTATTCCGCCGATCATTCGTCATTCATTTTCCAGGAGGTCCGTTCATGGGTCATCGTCTCGCCGGCAAGGTCGCCATCGTCACCGGCTCCGGCCAGGGCATCGGGCGCGCGACCGCCATCGCCTTCGCCCGCGAAGGGGCGACAGTGATCATCGCCACCCGCACCGCCTCGCACGGCGAGGAAACCCTCGCCCGCATCACCGAGGCCGGAGGCAAGGCGCTGCTGCGCACCATCGACATCGGCGATCACGCCGCCGCGCGCGCCATGGTGGACGAGGTGGCGGCGACCTGCGGGCGGCTCGACATCGTCGTGCACAACGCCGCCGCCTTCGGCCGCATGCGCGTAGAGGAAGCCGACATGGAGACGCTGGACCGGTTGTTCAACGTCAACGTCAAGGCCTGCTTCACCCTCTCGGCGGCCGCGCTGCCGCATATGCGCAAGCAGGGTGGCGGGCGTTTTATCGTCACCTCCTCCGTCACCGGCCCGAAGGTGACCATGCCGGGCTCCGGCGCCTACGCTACCAGCAAGGCCGCGGTGACCGGCTTCGTCCACACCGCCGCGCTGGAATTCGCCGCCGACAACGTGACGGTGAATGCCATCGAGCCCGGCTATATCGATACCCCCGCCCTGCAGGGGCTCACCGCCCGCTATGGCCGCGCGCGGATCGAGGGCTACATCCCCGCCAAGCGCCTCGGCACCCCCGAGGAGATCGCCGGGCCGATGCTGTTCCTCGCCAGCGATGATTCGAGCTACGTCACCGGCGAGACCATCGTGGTGGATGGTGGCGCCCGCCTGCCGGAAAGCCCGGTGTTCATCGACGCCGTTTGACCCCGCTCCGGCGGCGCCACGCCAGCAAGGCGAGCGCCGCCGGGAGGATCAGGGCACTCGCCGGCTCCGGCACCGCCGGTGCCGTGCCGGCGTTGCCGGCCTGCCGTAGCTGCACATTCGGCGCGCCGGTGGCGTAGGTGAGGCTGGCCGTCAGGTCCGCGATCGCTGCCCGCGTGCGATCGTCCCGATCATCGCCATCGCCGAGCCCGCGGAAGACGATGTCGAGCGAGTAGGTGCCGCCGGCCTTGAAATCAGTGAAAACGCCGCCGCGGCCGAACGAGCCGCCGCCATGCCCTCCGTTTTCCCGATCGCAGTCATCGTCGTCGCAGCGATCCGCGGTTTCGATGGACAGGTCGCCGATCTGCAGCCGAACATTGCCGCTGCCGGAAAAGACCGCGATGGTCAGCGCGATGTCGAAGGCGCCGGCCGGTATGGTGAAGGTCTCGGAGAGGGTCGGCCCGTCATCGTCGCAGCCGGTGCGGGCGGGGATGATGCCTTCACCCGATTGCAGCGCCGGCCGTGCCGCCTTACCGCAGCTGCTATCTATGAAGCTCGCCGCCCGCCCAGCGGTACCGAGATCGACGATCGCCGTCGCCCGGGCCCCGCCGGGGATGGCGGCCACGAATGCCAGGCCGAGCAGGCCTGACAGGAGATGACGCATGGATACCAATCCCTCCGCGAACGGCGAAGGGCCGGTATCCACGCATCAAGTGAAAGAAGGCTTAGCCGTTGTTGAGGAAATGGATGGAACGGGCGGCCACCATCTCGCGGGTCTTGGCGGCATAGGCGGCCATATGGGCGGAGGCGCCGTGGGCCTTGAGGTGGTCCATCGATTCCCACTTCTCGACCACGACGAAGCTATCCGGCCCGAAGGTGGCGGGGCTTCCGGCCGCGTCGACCACCGGTTGATATTCGATGCAGCCGGCCTCGGCATGCACTGCCGGCATGTTCGCGTGGAAGGCTTCGAGCACGGTCGCGCGCATGCCGGGCTTGGTGGTGATGATGGCGAGGACGTGGATCATGGGTCGTTTCTCTCCTGGTGGAATTTGGTTGGGCCTACTGGCTGCGCCAGGGCAGCCTGAGCGCCGCCACGGCCGCGCCGATGAAGGATTGCGGCTCGGACGGCATGACGTTCTGTATCCGCTCCCGCGCGGCGACGCAAAGCCGGGCGGCAGCAAAAGCGTCCTGCCACGGGCCCTGGCCATTCTCCATCGCGCCGATCAAACAATCGTCGAATTCGGTGAACACGTTGCCCGCACCGCAGCCGAAGGAGGTCCGGTCCCGCCGCGCGGCGGTGAGGATCACCCGGTTGGCGCGCAGCATGGGCGGGCGGAGATAGCCGCCGGCGAAACAGCCCGACAGAATCACCACCGTCGGCGCATTGCCGCAGCCGAGCGCCAGTGCCTGGTGCAGGCGATCGGGGTCGAACACCGGGTCGTTCTGATTGGCCGGGAACACCAGCCCGCGATCCTGCGCGCCATGGGCGGTGGCGAACACCAGGCAACCCTGGCCCGCCCCCGGCTTCAAGGCCGCGATGCCGTCCAGCACATTGGCGGCGCTGGCGAGTTGCACGCCGGCCGGGCGCCGTGGCCGGGCGGAATAACGGCGGAGATCGCCGGGCTCCACCGCCCTGCGCGCCACCAGATCGCGCGAAAGGCGCTCCGCCGCGTTGTCGAAGGCACTGATGCTGGCATCCCCCGCCACCACCACCGCCCGCCAGGTCAACCCATTGAGCTGGCTCGCCTCATAGGCCGGCACCGGCGGCAACTCCGGACCGGTGGCGCAGCCGGCCAGCAGCGCGAGCCCGGCGAGAAGGAGGGCGCGCATCCTCACGCGGGATCGGGGAACGGCGTGGGGTCGCGGAAGCGCGTCAGCACGTTGGTGGTGAAGCGGAAAAGGGTGTTGTCGAACCCGTTCCAGCCGAGCGAACCGGCATAGGCGATCGAGCCGGTGGAAAACACCGCACCACCACCGCCGGTCTCGAAGAACGTGATGTCGGCATGGATATCGGGGTTGATCACCGCGTCGGTCGCGCCATGCGGAATCAGCACCTCCTCGGCGACCAATTCATAGGTGTTCGAGTGGTTCTCGCTGCGCCCGACCACCAGCGCATGGCCGGGGGTGCCGAGCTTGGGGTCCGCAGCATCGATCTCAAGCCCCGCCGCGCCGCCCTGGAGAATGCCGAAATCGCCGAGCAATTCGCCCTCAACCCCATCGAACATCCACGCCGCCCGCGGATTCTTCGCGTCATCGGTGATGCGGAAATATGAGCACTTGTCGAAGCCCTGGCTGATGAACCCGACACCCACCAGCCGCTGCGGCGCCCGCATGTTGCGCCGCCACAGCCCGCCATACTCGCCGGTGAAGCTGTGGAACGCCTCGCCCGGCTCGGCATCCCAGGCCCGCACCCCGCCCTCGGCACGGCGCACCTCGATCACCCCGTCGCGGGTGGGGTGGTGGGCGATGCGCCAGTAGAAGCCGTTGCCGCCCATATACATCATCCGCCCGCCGCGCCGCAGATAGGTCTCGAAGGCGTCGAGCATGTCGGCCGAGTCGTATTCGGGGTGCGAGCCGGTGAGGATCACCTGATAGGGCTTCAGCAGGTCGTAGCCGTGGGTGTGCAGATCCTCCTCGGTGATCACGTCATAGTCACCGCCGAGCTTCTCAAGGAAGTCGATGATGAAAAGGTCGAGGTTGAAGTTCCAATGCCGCCCGGTCGGGCGGAAATTCTGCAACGGGCGATGGCGGCTGGAATAGGCGACGCCGGTGCCGTCGGTATGCCGGTCATAGGTGGAGAGCCCCATTTCCGGAAATTCAATCAGCAGCGCGTCGATCCAATCCATCGTGGTGACGCGGCCTTGGTAGCGCTCGGTCATCGTCGAGAGGAAGCGGCCCCGGTTGTTGAGATAGACGGTGTAAGTGGCCGTCGAGGCCAGGAAGGCGGTTTTCGAGCGCGCCGTGCCGCGCGGAGGCACGACGAAGAACACCACGTAATAGTCGAAATCCGGCGTCGTCAGATGCACCGCATAGACGCCGGAGCGGAGGTCTTCCGGCACAGTATAGCTGAAGTCGCTCGCCCAATTGGCGTCCACCAGATCGTCATCGTGGAAATGGATGGCGCCGTATTGCTGCGGCGCATGGGTCCAGTTGGTCTCCGACCCGTCCCAGTTCCAGCCGCGCACCGCGCGCGTCGGCAGATTGACGATGGTGCCATCCAGCCGGTGCGGCCCGAGATCGGTGATCGCCTCGCCCGAAATATCCCGGCTGAAATCCCAGGCGGCGATGATCTCGGTCGCCAGTGTCGAAGCGAGCGGCGTCGCGGCCAGTGCGGCAAGCCCGGCGCGATCCAGCGCCGCAGCGGCGAGCCGCGGCGAATCGATGCGGCCGTTGAAGTGATGCGCGAAGGCTCGGCCGCCCCAGGCGGAGGCGTGCTCGGTCGCACCATCGGAATGGGCGGCGAAAATCAGCGGATGCAACGGCTGAGTCGGCGCCCCGATGGCGCGGGTGATGGTGATCGCGCGCTCGGGGTGGAAGTCATGCGCGGCGATCGGCTCCTGATGCAACGTCACCGTGCCCGCCGCCGCGTCATAGCTGGCGGCGACGAAATACCAGTGGCGCTCACGCAGGGGCACGCCGGTGCTCACCAGGGTACCGGTGGAGCGAAAAGTGAGCGCCGCGCCAGCATCGAGTTCGAGCGCGTAGCCGTTCTGCCCCTTCTCGCACCAGGTGCTGATCAGCGCCTGCCGCCCCTTGGCGGGAGTGGTGGCGTAGACGTAGGCGCAGAGCGAGAAACTCCCCTTGGGCGCCAGCGCCGGATGCGCCGGCACGGCGGCGAAGCTGCCGGCAGGGATCGGCTGATAGCGGCCGGAATGGGCGCCGTTGAGCGAAGCGGCGATGGGAAGGGGCTCGAACTTCGTCGCCTCCGGCCCCGCATCGGGCTGGCGCAGCCGCACCAGCTGCGCCTCGTAGCTGTCGGTATCGAGGCAGGACACCATGAAGCGCACCGTCTCGCCCGGCGCCGCGCTCCACCGGTCGCAATAGCCCATGACGCGTTTCATCGGCGGTCTCCGCTGGTCATGCCGGTCATTCCAGGGGGCACTCCTCGCCCGCCAGCGCCGCCCAGCGCTCGCGGAAAATGTGCCATTCGGCCTCGGCGAGGCCGGTGAAGACGACGTTGGTTGGCTTGGGCGGCCGACCCGGCTCCATCATCGCCAGCGTCCAACGGCGGCCAGGCTCGTTTATCAGCAGGACGTGGAACGGCCCCGGGCGCGGGGCGCGCAAGATATTCAGGAGGTATTGCAGGTCCGGGCTATGCTCACCGAACGGATTGGCCTTGAACTCGCGGGCGAGATCGAGCCTCGTCTTGTCGAAGCGGAACATGGCGGCCTCCCTAATCCTGCCGGAGCTGCGGCATAGTGGGATGGCCAGCGGCCGGGGGTCAAGCCCAGGGCGCGGTTAAGTGCTTGATCGCCAACGCGTCAGCCGCAGCACTTCTGCGGCTCAGCCGTAGCGTTCCTCGTGCCACGGATCGCCGTTGTTGTTGTAGCCGCGAGTCTCCCAGAATCCCGGGCGGTCGGTGATGGCGAACTCGATGCGGCGAATCCACTTGGCCGATTTCCACAGGTACAGCCGGGGGATCAACACCCGCACCGGCCCGCCATGCTGGCGTGAGATCGGCTCCCCCTCCCAGGAATGCACCAGCAGCACGTCCTCCTGGTCGAACTGCTCGCGTGTCACGTTGGTGGTGTAGCCATCGACGGCGTGGAAGACGACGTGGCGCGCCTTGTCCGACACCTCCACCATCGGCAGCGCCATGAACTCGTCGAGCTTCAGGCTCAGCGGCCGGCGCACCGCGCCGTCGATATCCAGGCGAAATCGCCGCTGGTCGATGATCGGCTGGATACCGAGATCCAGCACCGGCCAATCC
>CAIPLM010000343.1 GCA_903865895.1 uncultured Rhodospirillales bacterium
CCGGTCTGGGCGATGAACAATCCGCCGCCGAGCCCCCCTGCCCCGCCGCCGCCATCCACACCGGTGATGCCGTCCCCGCCGCGCGCGACGGCATCGGCGATGGTGAGGTGATCAAGGGTGACGGAGCCGGCGTAGACATAGAGGCCGCGCGCCACGCCGCCACCATCGAGCGTTCCGCCAGCACCGCTGATGAGCAGTGACGACCCACTCGGCAGATCAATCGCTGGTAGGTCCGCTGTGAGCGTGATATTTTGGGCAAACTGAAACGTATAGGCCGTATTCGCTGACGCAGAGGTGCCGCCATTGCTGACAGCGGTGATGGCGCTGCGCAGATCGGCTTCGGACGTGATCAGCCCTACCACCTGGTAGGGGTACGAATACTGATTTACGAGCGTAAATACCGAACCCATTGCCGTAGCGTCCCGCTGCACCGGCGGAGCCGGAGATCACCGGCTGGCCGTGGCCTTCGCGTCCACAACGGGCGCTGAGAACCTTTTTACGCCAATTCCGCCAATTTTACAACGAAATCGGGACTCATGACGCCGAGACGGTGCAGCCTGGCGCGCCCTGCGCCCTCAGTTTGTCGCAGGCGCCCTTGGCGGCGTTGGCGTCGGCGAAGCCGGCGGTGCGGATGCGCCAGAAGGTCTTGCCGTCGCGCTCCACCTTGCTGAACACCGGCTTGCGGGTGCCCAGCACGTCGGGGAATTTCTTGGTGAGCCGCGCCCATTCGGCCTGGGCGGCCTGCTCGGAGCCCACGGCGGCGAGCTGGATCATCGGGCCCTTCACGCTGCCGGAAGCGGCCGGTGCCATGTGCGGCGCGGGTGCTGTCGCCGGGGCGGCTTGCGGATGCGCCATGGCGAGGGACGAGGTCGCGGGCTTGGCGGCCTGGGCCGGGGCGGGCGCCGGGGTGACGGCGGGTGTGGCGGTGGCCTGCTTGGGCTGCGGCTTGGCCTCGACGGGTGCCGTGCGGGCGACCGCCGCAGGAGCCGGCTTCTCAACAACGGCTGGTGCGGCCGGAGTGACCGGCGGCAGCGCGGAGGCGATGCTGGCGGCGGCGGGATTGGGGGCCGCGGCGGGAGCAGCGGTCGGGACGGGCGCGGGCTGCGTCAGCGCCGCCTTCAGCGCCGCCGGGGCCGGGGCCTCGGTTTGCGGGGCGAGGGCGGGCTGGCCCTCGGCCTTGCCGGACATGATCGCCTCGTCCTTGCCGGCCACCTGCATGCCGCCGGCATCGGCCGGCTTGGTGCGGATCGGCTTGGGATCGGCCTCTACCACCGGCACGCCAGCGCGTTTGCCGCCCATGAAGGAGGCGGCGCCGGCGAATACCACGATCACCCCGGCGATCGCGGCGGCGATGATGGCGAGGCGCTTGGTGTTGGGGTCGATCGTCTCGCGCGGGCGGGGCACCCGGTAGCTGGTGCCGGTGGCGCCGCCCGGGCTCATGGCCGGCAGGGGAATGTCGATGTCGTCACGCATGGCCGCCTCTCCTCGCGCGGCCTGAAATCCGCGCCTAACGCATCTCCTCCACCGGCTCCACGCCCATGACCGCAAGGCCAGAACGGATCACCGTCGCCGTCGCCGCCACCAGGGCGACGCGGGCGAAACTCTCGGCCGCGCGCTCAGGCTGCAGGAACCGCAGTGCAGCATCTTCTCTGCCACGGTTCCACAGTGTATGAAAGTCGCCGGCTAAATCATAGAGAAAAAACGCAATCCGGTGCGGCTCCCTTGCCAAAGCCGCTGCTTCCACGGTGCGCGGCCAGCTGGCCAGGCGGCGGATCAGGTTCATCTCGGCGTCATCGGCCAGCGACTCCAGCGCGACGGCCCCCAGACCCTCGGCATCCACCGCCGCGCCGAACATCTCGGCCGCCGCGCGCAGCACCGAGCGGCAGCGGGCATGGGCGTATTGCACGTAGAACACCGGGTTTTCGCGCGTTTGCGCCACCGCGGCGGCGATGTCGAACTCCATCTGCGCGTCGGATTTGCGGGTGAGCATGGTGAAGCGCACCGCATCGGGCCCTACCTCGTCCAGCAGGTCCCGCAGGGTGATGAAGGTGCCGGCGCGCTTGGACATGCGCAGCGGCTGGCCGTCCTTCAGCACATGGACGCTCTGGCACAGCAGCACGTCGAGCCGCCCGCCGAGCGCCTTGGTAGCGGCCGTCATGCGCTTCACGTAGCCGCCATGGTCGGCGCCGAGCACGTCGATCA
>CAIPLM010000344.1 GCA_903865895.1 uncultured Rhodospirillales bacterium
GGGATAGATCTCGAAGGCGAGATCGCCATTGGTGCGCTTGCTCACCTCGGCGGCGAAGCGGCGGACGAGGCGGTCGCGGAAATCGCCCTGCTCGATGGTGCCGCCGGGAAACTGGTGGCTGATCTTCAGCGTCTTGGCCGCCGCACGTGCCTGGCCGGCGGCGAGCACGAAGGGGGCGGCAAGCAGGCTCGTCGCCTTGCGGCGCGTGATCATCGGCATCTCATTCCTCCCGGACGCAGGCATGGTTTGTTGACATGCTTATGACACACACCGCGCATCGCGTCAGCCTCGCCCCTGCCGCAATACCGGCGGCGCGAGAAGCTGCTCCACCTCGCGCGAGCGCGCCACCGTGCCGGCGGCGGCGAAGAGCTCGTGGTTCGCCTCGATACTGTCGGGATCGTAGAGGTAGTTCACCATGATGCCGAAGGATTCCGCGATGCCGCGCGGCGCCGTGTTGCCGCGCCAGTTGATGCGTTCGAGCCGCGCGCCATTGCCGAGATGGAAGCGCGCCACCGCATCGCCACGGCCGGGCTGGCTGGCGGTGAGGTAGCTTGCGCAGTGGCGCAGCAGGGCAGGGCGCAGCGCTTCGTCGGGCAGCGCGTCGCCCTCGGGCAGTTCGGCGCGGCCGGCCTCGGCCTCACGGCCCAGCCAGCGGCGGAAGCCCGGCACAGGGGAGAGGGTGGCGAAACGGCGGAGCTGCGGCAGTTCGGCCTTCAGCTCCTCCACCACCTGCTTGATGAGGAAGTTGCCGAAGGAAATGCCGCGCAACCCCTCCTGGCAATTGGAGATGGAGTAGAAGATCGCCGTATCAGCCGCCATCGCGCGCCGCGCCTGGCTGGCGGTGTCGGTATCCGGCGCCAGCAGGGGCTGCACCGCGTCGGCGAGGCCGCTCACCAGCGCCACCTCGACGAAGATCAGCGGTTCGCCGGGCAAAGCCGGGTGGAAAAAGGCGAAGCAGCGGCGGTCGGGTGCAAGGCGGCGGCGCAGATCGTTCCAGCCGTCGATCTCGTGCACCGCCTCATAGGCGATCAGCTTCTCGAGCAGGGCGGCCGACGTGTTCCAGTCGATGCGGCGCAGTTCGAGGAAACCGCGATTGAACCAGGACGAGAAGAGGTGCTTGAGATCGGCGTCGAGCGGTGCCAGTTCCGGGGCGGTGCGCAGCGCTCCAAGCACCTCCTGGCGCAGCGCCACGAGCGCTGCCGTGCCGCCCTGGCCGTGGTTGATCCGCCGCAGCAATTCCTGGCGCGGCGGCTCAGCCGCCTCGGCGAGGGTGGCAGCGGTGGCGGGCGAGGGGCTCTCCAGATAGGCAGCGGCCGCGGCCTGCAGCGCCGCCTGATCCGGCCAGAAGCCGGCGGCGGCGAACTGGCAGAAGGCGAGCCGGCCGGCATGGTCGAGCCCGTTCAGCACTTGCAGCAAGTCCCGCGCGAGCGCCGCGCCGGATGCCTCGCCGCGGCCGGAGAGCAGCGCCTGCGCGAGTTGGCGAGCGCGCTCCAGCGGCGCGATGGTCGCGGCCGGCACATTGGCGAAGGCGCGGCCGCGATCGGCGATCGAGGACCACAGGCGTTCAATCCAGGCGAGCGGCCGCAGGGTGGTTTCGGTCTCAGTCATCGGCGGGGTCCTTGCAAGGTCGGGCCAGTGTAGAGCGCGGCGGCCACCCTTGTCCTGCGCCTTGGCCGGGGCGATGATCGGGCCATACAGAGGGACCATGGAATGACCGAGCTTGTCCTGCGGAGCGACCGCATCGTCACCCCCGACGGCGTAATCGCCGGCGATATCGCGATCTCCGGCGGCCGCATCGCCGCCATCGGCGCCCCGGGCAGCCTTACGGCCGCGCGGGTGATCGACCTTGCCGGCCGCATCGTGATGCCCGGCGGCATCGATCCCCATGTGCATTGCGACTGGCCGATGCCCTCGCCCGATGGCGGCACCCCGCCGATGACCGAGCCGGCCTCGGTGGTGAGCCGGGCGGCGATCCATGGCGGCACCACCATGATGATCGACTTCGTGCGCGCCGTCGACGGCGCCAGCGTGGCTGACGCTATTGCCCGCCGCGGTGCCGGCTGGAAAGGCGCCTGCCACGTGGACTACGCCTTTCACCTGATGGTCGAGGGCGACATCGCGCCCGAAACCCTCGGCCAGGTGGGCGAGGCGATCCAAGGCGGCCACCCCACGGTGAAGATCTTCACCACCGACATCACCCCCTCCCGCAAGGGCCGCATGGTGGATTTCGGCGACATCTGGGAGGTGTTCCAGGTCATCGCGGCGAATAAGGGCCTCGGCGTCATCCACGCCGAGGACAACGACATCGTCATGCACATGTACGCCAAGCTGTTCCGCGAGGGGCGGACGAGCTTCCACAACATGGCGGAAGTGCACAACGCCCTCTCGGAGGACCTCTCCTTCCGCCGGGTGATCCGCCTCGCCGAGAGCGTGAAGGGCACCGCACTTTACATGCTGCACACGTCCGCTGCCACGGGCGTGGCCGCGATTCGCGAGGCGCGCGCCAAGGGCATTCCGATCTATGGCGAGAGCCTGCATCAGTACATGCTCTACAATTCCGAGGACTACAAAAAGCCCAACGGCCAGATCTTCCACACCTACCCCTCGCTGAAATCCCCCGCCGACCAGGCGGCGCTGTGGGGCGGCACGCTGGACAGCGTGATCAACTGCGTGGCGACCGATGAACTGTGCTGCACCCTGGCGCAAAAGACTCGCGGCGTCCGCATCGACGACACCACCGGCGGCAATGCCGGCGTCGAGCCTCGCGTCGCGCTGATGTATAGTGAGATGGTCGGACGGCGCGGATATTCCCTCAACAAGTTCGTCGATCTGGTCTCCACCAACGCCGCGAAGATCATGGGCATGTATCCCCGCAAAGGCGCCATCGCGGTCGGTGCGGACGCCGATATCTGCGTGCTCGACCCCACTCGCCGGCGCACAATCACGGCGGCCGATCTGCACGAGACCGATTACACGCCGTGGGAGGGCTGGGAGGCGCATGCCTGGCCCTGCATGACCCTGCTGCGCGGCAAGATCGTCATGCAGGAGGGCCAACTCACCGGCGATCTCGCGGACGGTCAATGGATCGAGCGGCGCATCGACCCCGCGATCATCGCCGCCCCGATGCCGCTTTAGCAGCGTGACGACACCGGCCGAACTGCGGTCGCTGCTGGCGGATAGCCTGGCGGTCTGGGAGGTCGAGGGCAGGGTGAGCGCGGAGGCGGAGGGGCTGGTGATCGCCACTGCCAACGCCCGCTGCATCGTGGTTCCCGGACCGACGCCGACGCGCTGGTTCCTCACCGCCGGCACCCGCACCCGCCCGGTGCCCTCGGTGCCCGCTTTGCTATCCGCCATCCGCCGGGCAATCGGGGTTCCGTCCGGGGGGATTGCGCGAATCGGAACAGGATCGGGCATTCTGTAGTCTCTTGGGTTTCGTCGCGCGACTGATCGTTTGGCGAAAATGGATAGAGAAACTCACATTATCTTGAATCTATAGATCAATCGAACTTCAAGAATTTGGAGTGGCGGTCAAGGGAATTATGAGGCTATTGACAAAAAGGCCAAACGAAGAGAGAATGAAAAAAAATCGAATTCAGAAGTTTAATCACTTAGTATGTAATGCAGGCAGCGTGAGGAAGAGACCAATGCGCATGTTTATTTCAATAGCTATAGGTTCACTCGCGTTGGTGTTAAATGGAGCTGTTCGAGCTGATTCATACACAGACGCTCTACTAAAAAAGGCACAGTGTCCTGATCGAGCTTGTATGCTTCGCGTCGACGCCGAAATCGCAGCTTCTCGAGCGATAGCAGAGCGAAAGAAAACACAATCCGACGCGATCGCTTTTTGTGATTACAAAGGCGCGACATCTGGCGTCGATGCCAAGAACGCCTGTCTTGAATACGTGAGAAAGACTGGTAAATCTCCCGGACAGTAGTTTGATGTTCGTCAATGGTATGGGTCTGTAGTGAATTGCAGCCGGCGGGAGTGCGTGAAATGACCCTACCCGTTACCATCATCACTGGCTTCCTCGGCGCTGGCAAGACGACGCTGATCGGCCGCCTGCTGCGCGACCCGCGATATGCCCGCACCGCCGTCATCGTCAACGAATTCGGTGAAATCGCGCTCGATCATGATCTGATCGCCGCCGGTGACGAGACGCTGCTGAGCCTCGCGACGGGCTGCCTGTGCTGCGCCGTGCGCTCCGACCTTGTGGTGACCCTGCTCGATCTCGCGGCACGGCGGGATGTGGGGGAGGTGGCATTCGATCGTGTGATGATCGAGACCTCCGGCCTCGCCGACCCCGCCCCTGTGTTGCACGCGCTGATGACCGACGCTGCGCTGGGCGCCCATTTCGCCATCGCCGCGGTGGTGACGCTGGTGGATGCGCTGTTGGGGGGTGCCACTCTGGCCGCCCATCCCGAGGCGGTGCGGCAGGTCGCGTTTGCGGACCGCGTTATCGTCACCAAGACCGATCTCGCGCCGTTCGATGACCGACTTATGGCGGCGATTGCCGCGCACAACCCGCTGGCGCCCGTCTCGTCCGGCTTGCCGGATCCGGCCCTGCTGTTCGCCCCCGGCCAAGGCGTCACCCCGCCGCCGATTGCCCGGCACAGCCAGGGCATCACGGTCGGGCTGATCCGTCGGGTGACCCCGGTCCCGGCGTTGGCCCTGACGCTGCTCCTGGAGAGCCTGGCTGAGAATTGCGGCGCGAAACTGCTGCGGGTGAAGGGATTGTTCGACGTGATGGAGGCGCCCGGCCGCCCCGCGGTGATCCATGCGGTGCAGCACGTCATAGCCCCCGTCACCTTCCTGCCGGAGTGGCCATCGGAGGACCGGAGCAGCCGCGCCGTGGTGATCGGAACAGCCATACCGCCTCATTTCCCCGCCCGCCTGCTCGACGCGATTTGCGCTGAGGTCTGGGATGAAATGGGCTGCCCTTCATAAGCCCGCCCATTCGTGGCAGCCTGCACCGGTACATTGGGGTGGAGAGCAGCGATGCGCATCGCGGACATGGATTGGCGGATGGTCGAGGACTGGACCCGCAACGACGATCGCGGCGTGCTGCCGATCGGCAGTATCGAGCAGCATGCGGGGCTGTCGCTCGCAACGGATGCCATTCTCTCCGAGCGCGTCGCGGTGGAAGCGGCCGAACCCCTGGGCATTCCGGTCTACCCCGCTATCCCCTTCGGCCTCGCGCCCTATTTCCAGGCCTTCCCCGGCTCGGTGACGCTCAGGGTCGGCACGCTCTGTGCCGTGGTGACCGATCTGCTCGACAGCATGAAGCGCTCGGGTTTCCGCCGCATCGTCATCGTCAACGGCCATGGCGGCAATCAGCCGGCCGCGGCGCTGGCGCAGGAATGGATGATGGACAACCCGGATTGCCGGGTGAAATTCCACAACTGGTGGAACGCGCCCAAAACCATCGCCCGGGTGCGCGAGATCGACACGGTGGCGAGCCACGGCTCCTGGCTCGAGAACTTCCCATGGACCCGCCTGCCCAGCACGCCGGCCGACGAGGTGAAGGAGATGGTGGATACCGACCGGTTGAAGATGATGCCGCCCTTCGAATCCCGCAATATGCTTGATGACGGCAATTTCGGCGGCCGCTCGCAGCGGCCGGACCAGGAGATGCTGTCGATCTGGAACGTCGCCGTCGCCGAGACGCGCGAGATCATGGAGACCTGGTAGTGGAACCCATCCTGATTTGGGGTGCCGGCGCGATCGGCGGCACCATCGGCGCCTATCTCGCCCGCGCCGGGCATGACGTGACGTTCGTGGACATCGTGCCCGAGCACGTGGCCGCGATGAACAAGGACGGGCTGCGCATCACCGGCCCGATCGAGAATTTCTCCATCCGCGTGCCCTCCTTCACGCCCGATACCGTCACCGGCACCTGGAAGCACATCTTCCTCGCCGTGAAGGCGCACCACACCGCCGAGGCGACGCGGGCACTCACGCCGCATCTGGCGCAGGACGGCTACGTGCTCTCCGCCCAGAACGGGCTGTGCGAGACGGTGATCCAGCGCATCATCGGGCGGGACCGCACGGTGGGTTCCTTCGTGAATTTCAGCGCGGACTGGATGGGCCCGGGCGAGATCATGTTCGGCGGCCGCGGCGCGGTGGTGCTGGGCGAGATCAACGGCCGGATGACGCCGCGCCTCGAAGAACTGCACAAGGTGATGCTGGATTTCGAGCCCGGCGCCGTCACCACGACGGAAATCTGGGGCTATCTCTGGGGCAAGCTCGGCTATGGCGCGATGCTGTTCGCCCAGGCGCTGGGCGATCTCGGCATCGCCGACTGCCTGGCGCGGCCGGAACTGCTGCCAGTCTGGCGCGCCCTCGGCCGCGAAGCGGTGGAGGTGGCGCTGGCCGAGGGGGTGGACCCCAAGGGTTTCAACGGGTTCGATCCGCGGGCCTTCATGCCTAACGCGCCGGCGGAACAGGCGAAGGCCTGCGTCGATGCCATGGTCGCCTTCAACCGGCCCAACGCGAAAACCCATTCCGGCGTCTGGCGTGATCTCGCGATCCGCAAGCGGCGCACCGAGATCGACGTGCAGATCTGGCCGATCGCCGAAATCGGCGCCAAGCACGGGCTGCCCTGCCCGACCGTGCGCAAGCTGGTCGACATGATCCACGAGGTCGAAAACGGCACGCGGAAAATGACCGACGA
>CAIPLM010000345.1 GCA_903865895.1 uncultured Rhodospirillales bacterium
CAACCACCGAGTAGGCCCCCTCCCTCACTTCTCACCCTCTTAAACGGATGCGGGTCTGGGGGCTCCAGCCCCCAGCGGGGTCAAGGGGCAGCGCCCCTTGCCTTCCTTCCCCCAATCCCGCGCCCAATGGCCGCCGGGCGATCACGCCGGTCGGAAGCGGAGGCCTTTGGTGCGGTCGGTGGTGAGTTCGAGTGTGCCGTCGACGAGGCGGAGGGTGGCGGTGAAGGTGGCGTCGAGGCCCATTTTGCCGGCGGGGTGAACGGCGAGGAGGTCGTCGTCGATCCATTCGAGATCGCTGCTGATGGCGCCGACGTCGGAGCGAACGAGGAGGCTGGTGGTGCCTGCCGTTGTTTCGATCGTGGCGTCGAGGCCGAGGGTGGGGTTGGTGTAGCGGCCGTCGATGGGGTGAGGTGGGGATTTGGGTGGCGCGACTTTGCGGTAGCGGGTGGGGATGCCGCAGAAGACGGCGTCGAGTGTGCCGTCGGCGCCGGGGGTGAGGGTGAGGTGGGCGGTGGGGCGCTCGGGCATGAAGTGGCCGGGGGTGACCTCGTCCATCACGGTGGCGCCGGAGCTGGTGCTGCCGAGGCTGCGGAAGATGGGGGCACCGTTTTGCGCGGTGAGGATGAAGACTTCGCCGCTGCTGATTTCGCGGTAGACACCGGCGGCCCGGCACATGGCGGCAGCGCCTTCGGGGGGGTGATGGGGGGTGAGCGCGTCGGCGAGGGCGATATCGGCGATCCGGCGGGCGAGTGAAAAGGGCGCCATTTCCGAGAGATTGCCGAGGATCACCACACCCAGCCCGTGCTCGGGGAAGCGGATCGACTCGGACTTGCCGCCCGCCACGCCGCCACCATGGCCGATGCCGATTGCGCCGCGGTAGCGATCGACGATGAGGCCCATGCGGTACATGGTCTCGGTGCCGTTGATGTAGTGGAGGGGCGCCGTCATCCGGGCGAGGAGCGGCTGCCAGTCGGCAGGCGGGTTGGCCAGGGTGGCTTGCCAGGCCAGCATATCGACGAGGGTGGAAACCATGCCGCCCTCGCCGCCGAGCGGGAAGCCCCAGCGCACGGTTTCCCACCCGGTCTTGCCCTTGAGGTGCATGTTGACCAGCCGCGGCAGGATTTCGGCGTCGCGGGCTTGCAGCACGGTGTCGGGCATGCCGAGGCGGCCGGTGATGTAGTGGGCGAGGAGTTCGTTATAGCTGCGGCCCGAGACTTCCTCGATGATCTCCGAGAGCAGGAAGAAGCCGGTGTTGGAGTAGAGCATCTGGCTGCCGGGCACGTAGTTCACCTCGGCATGGCGTGCCAGCAGGCGCCGCGAGAGGGTGCGGCTGGAGTCGGACGCGAGCGGCAGACCGTTCCAGATCATGATTTCCAGGAAATCCCGCATGCCGCCGGTGTTGGTGGCGAGGTGATGCAGCGTCACCTTATGCGGGAAGGGCGGCAGCCAGGGGGCGTAGCGATGGACGTCGTCGCCCATCGACAGCTTGCCCTCGGCCTCCAGCAGCAACGCGAGCAGGACGGTGAACTGCTTGGACTGCGAGCCGATGCGGATCACGGAGTGCCGGTCGAGCGGGATGCCGTGGGCGATATCGGCCATCCCATAGGCGCCCTCATGGATCAGGGCGCCGTTGCGGGTGACGCCGACAACAGCGCCGGGGCTTTGCGGGCCGGTCCATTGGGCGAAGAGTTGGTCGATGGCGGCGTTCAGCATCGCGGGTCTCCCATGTGCGGGGGCAGCATCACCTGACATGCCAGGGCTGGTCGAGGGGTTTGGCGCCGTTGAGTTCGCCATAGCCGGCGCCGGTGGTGCCGCCGGGGTTGGCGCCGAAATAGCGCGGATCGAGCGGCATGGCGGCGGATTGCCAGCGCACGTCACACGAGACGCGCACGCGGCCGGAGGGCTCGTGGTGATCGAGGCTGCCGTGCAAGGTGTACATGCCGAACAGGATGAGGTCCCCGGCGCGGAAATCCGCCGTCAGCAGGCGGGTGCCACGGGACTGGGCGACGGTGATGGCATCGGCGCCGAAATCGGCTTTGCGGGTGGTATCGCGCACCACGTCAAACCCGCGCACCTGGCCGATCGCGTCCTCCCAGCGGTGGGAGTTCTCGACCACCACCAGCGGCCCCTGCTCGATGCTGACATCGCCGAGCGGGAGCCAGACGGTCCAGACCTGGTCGTGCATGCGGGTGAAGAAGGGGGCGTCGAAATGCAGCCCGGTGGCGCGGCCTGGCACGCCGACGCGGAGAAACACGTAGTCCTGCCCGCGCACCGCGCCATCGGCCACCGCTTCCAGCAGCCCGGCGACCGCCTTGCCATGTGAGACGGCGCGGAACTCTGGGCCTTCGCTGACGGATTGCCAGAAGGCGCCGAGATCGGGCGCCAGTTCGCGGCGGCGCGACGTGCCGGTGAACAGCCCGTCGCTGCCCGGCGCGATTTCGCCGACGGCTTCCAGCCGGGCCAGCACCTCGGCGCGACCGGCGCGCACGGCGGCAGGGTCGATCACGCCGCGGAGGAAAAGGTAGCCGTCCTCGGCCAGTCGCGCCCGAAGCGCGGGGGCATCGCCGCGCAGAGCGGTCGAGTCCGTGAGTTCGCCCAGGAGTGCCTCCGGCACCGCCTGCCCTTTCACCTGCGCCCGGCTCATCGAGTGCCCCCCTCGTTTGTTTGGGGAAGATTAGACGAAGGTTGCGGCGGCGCGAAATCCACCGTTCGAGGGCGATCCCGCGGCCCTTCCCCGCGCCGGGAACCTTACGGTAAGCTGGCCTCCCGACACGGAGAAGCCGCCATGCCCGACGCCGCCACCCTCGCCGCCCTCGAAAAAGCCGTTGAGCAGAACTGGGACAAGCAGGTCGCCTGGTTGCAGAACCTGGTTCGCTTCCCCTCCCGCCGCGGCAAGGAGGGCCCGTGCCAGGATTGGATTGCGCGGGAATTCGCCGGCCGTGGCTGGAGCGTCGATCGCTACACGCTGGCGGATGTCGATATGTCCCACCTCCCCGGTTTCTCACCGGTGCTGGACACCGACTATAATCAGGCGGTTCAGGTGGTGGCGACGGTGCGCGCGCCGGAACAGAAGGGCCGCTCGCTGATCCTGCAAGGCCATGTTGACGTGGTGCCGGAAGGCCCGTCCGATATGTGGACGCATAAGCCGTTCGACCCCGTCATCACCGGCGAGTGGATGAATGGGCGTGGCGCGCATGACATGAAGCAGGGCGTCTCGGCCATGGTATGGGCGATGGATGCGCTGCGCACCGCTGGCCTCGCGCCGGCGGCGGACGTCTATATGCAGACCGTCACCGAGGAGGAGTGCACCGGGAACGGCGCCCTCTCCACCCTCGCCCGCGGCTATCGCGCCGATTGCGCCCTGGTGCCGGAGCCGACGGGCGGGCAGCTCAGCCGCGCCTATGTCGGCGTCATGTGGTTCCGCCTGCGGGTGCGTGGCGTGCCCGTGCACGTCGCGGTGGCCGGCACCGGCACCAACGCCATCATGTCCGCCTATCGGCTGGTGAACGACATTTACGCGCTGACCGAGCGCATCAACGAGGACGCCAAGACCCATCCGTGGTTCAAGCACGTCAACCACCCCGTGAACTTCAACCCCGGCGTGATCCGCGGCGGCGACTGGGGCAGCTCGACGCCAGCCTGGTGCGAGGTGGATTGCCGCATCGGCCTGCTGCCGGGCACCGATCTCGCGACCGCCCGCCAGCAGATTCTCGACACCGTATCGAATTCCGCCAAGAACGACCCCTTCATGGCCAACAGCCCGCCCGAGGTGATCTGGAACGGCTTCCAGGCCGATGGCTACATCCTGGAACCCGGCAGCGACGCCGAGGCGGTGCTGCGCCAGACCCATCAGCAGGTCTATGGCGAGCCGCTGAAGGAGCACAGCAGCACCGGCGTGGCCGACAGCCGGATGTACGGGCTCTATTACGGCATCCCCGGCATCTGCTACGGCCCAACCGGCCGCGGCGCGCATGCCTATGACGAGGCGGCGCATTTGCCGAGCCTGAAGAAGAACACGCTGGCGATCGCGGCGTTTATTGCGGAGTGGTGCGGGACGCGGCCTGTTTGAGGGGAAGCGGCGTTCGCTCAGGTGACCTCGCCCGGCAGGTGCCGGGCGCCATGCAGCACTCTTTCGATCCGCACGAACGGCCCATCCGGCTCCACGCGGAAGAAAATGAGGTAGCGGTGATGCACCGCCATGCGAATCCCCGCCGCGATGTCATCGCGGAGGGGGAACGCCTCGGGCGTTGCCGCGATCGCATGGCACCTTGCCTCCAAAGCCTCGACGAACTCGACCGCCCGGGCCGGATTGTCCCGCGCGATGTAGTCGCCGATCTCCTCCATATCCGCCACCGCCCGTGGCGAGATCAGCAATGGCAGCGGCTTCAATCGCCCGCCGGCCGCCCGTAGCGCGACCGCAGCCGCGCGAATACCTGATCGGCGGGCAGGCCGGGGCCGCTTTCGGCGCCCTCAAGAACCAATGCCCGAAGCGTGGTGATCTCCTCGGCGCGGCGCTGATTTTGCCAGCTGCGCAAGGCGTCCCGCACCGCATCGCTGACACTATCGAACGCGCCGTCATTCACCGCCGCGCGCAGTGCCGCCATGGTCTCCGGCTCCAAAGCCACGCTCACGCGCTCCAGTTTCGACATGGAGTGAGCCTGCCACAGTGGCGGCCTCCTTCGCAACATTCCCCCCTCCCCTCCGGCCGCGCGGCGGCTTAACCTGGGGGCATGACCCAGACCCAAGCCACGCCTCGCGACCACCTCCCCACCGCCGACGACTTCCTGCTCTGGCCGCCGAGCTTGCAGGCCTGGGGCTACCGCATCGTCGATCGGCTGTTCGCCACCAGGACCATCCCGGCCGGCACGGCGCGGCCGTGGGCCTATGGGCCGGAACTGGCGCTCGACGTCGATGCCCTCATGGAGCGCACCGTGCTGTCCGGGGTGCTGGTGATCAAGGAGGGGGCGATACGGCTGGAGCGCTATGGGCTCGGGCTGAGGCCGCAGGATCGGTGGTCCACCATGTCGACCATCAAGTCGATGACCGCGCTGTTGATCGGCTGCGCGGTGCAGGACGGGGCGATTGCCTCGCTCGAGGACAACGTGGTGGCCTATATCCCAGGCCTCGCCGGCACCGCCTATGACGGGGTGAGTTTGCGGCATTTGCTGACGATGTCCTCGGGCACCGCGTGGCAGGAGGTCTACTCGGACCCGGCATCGCACGTGAACCAGTATAGCCGCGCCTTCGCGCAGCGGCGGCCGGGGGGCGTGCTGGCGCTGATGGCGGGGCTGGAGCGGGCGCATGCGCCGGGGACCAGCTTTCTCTATAATTCCGGCGACACGTTCCTGCTTGGCTCGGCGCTGCGGGCGGCCGTGGGGATGCCGCTGGCGGATTACATGGCGGCGCGGATCTGGCAGCCGATGGGGATGGAGTTCGACGGGTTCTATTCGCTGGAATCCGAAGGCGGGCAGGAAATCGCCGGCAGCCGGGCGGGCATGGTGCTCAGGGATTTCGGCAAGATCGCGCAATTCGTGCTGGATGACGGGGTGATCGGCGGGCGGCGCGTGTTGCCGGCGGGGTTCCTCAATGCGGCGACCACACAGGCGTTCCCGGCCGCGGAGAACCCGCGGGCGCCAGGGATCACCGGCTATGGGTATTCGTGGTGGCTGGGCGAGGGGATGATGTCGGCGATCGGGTTTGCCGGGCAGCGCATCGATATTTTCCGCGCCGAGCGGCTGGCGGTGATCACGCTCGGCGCCTTTCCGCAGCCGCCCCATGCCAGCGAGGTCGAGGAGGCCGGGCGGCGCGGGGCGGTGGCGGGCTTCGTGCAGGCGGTGCGCCGGGCGGTGGGTTGAGGATGAAGCGCCTGGGGCCGCTGAAATTCGCTATACTGATTCTCGGGTATAATGCGCCTGGCGGGGCCGCGGCGCTGACGGAGTATTTCCGCAAGCATAGATCGGCCGATGGGGATGTGTTCGACGTCTTCATCCATGTCGATCAGAAACTTGATTTGGACATATTCCAGCCGGCGATCGCGTATGGCGCGATTGCGGTGAAGCAGCGCGTATCGGTGTACTGGTGCGGGTGGACGATGGTGGAAGCCGCCATGCGGCTGATATTCGAGGCACAAGCGCACGGGGTGTATGACCGGTTTGTGTTGATTTCCGACGATTCACTGCCCCTGGTATCCGCGGACGAACTGGCAAGCGTGCTCGATCGCTTTCCCAACTTTGCCCATATTTTTCGCAATGACGCACGGCGGCCGCGCTACGACAGGTTCTACATGTTCGACAGCCAGGCGACGCAGCTGCGATGGACGGAGGACCGGGCGGTTTCGGATGACGCGATCAGCCGGTTCACCCGGCTGGCGGCGCTGAAGAAGCGGGGCAAGAAGCCGCTGGAACGGTATTATCAGGGCTCGCAATTCATGGCGCTGGCGGCGGATGACGTGCGCAGGCTCACGACCTCCTGGTATCAGGACGTGTGGATGCGGGAGTCCTTCGAATTTTCCGACACGCCGGACGAAGCCTATATCCAGTCGGTGCTTGGCAATGGCGGCGGGGTGACCCCGCGTGAGTTCATGCTGGTGGAATGGGCAGAGCCGACGCTGCCACGCACTTTCACCTCGCTCGATGAATTGGCGGGGATCAAGCGTACGACGGAGCTGTTCTGCCGCAAGGTCGCGCTGCCGGAGGAGGACTACCCGCGCTGGTTCGCGCACTTGGGCCGGTGAGAGCCGCGGCCGGGCGAAAGCGCCGCAACCCCCGCCACCGCAACCCTGCCCGCGGGGCGCGGGCGCTTCACGACGCGACGGGGCCACCCCATGTGTCCGGTTCTGGTTCACAACAGGAGTACGGCTATGACCGACGCCTATGTTCCGCCGAAAGTCTGGGTTTGGGATAAACCGAATGGCGGGCAGTTCGCCTCCACCAACCGCCCCATCGCCGGCGCCACGCATGAGGCGGTGCTGCCGGTGGGCAAGCATCCGTTCCAGCTCTATTCGCAGGGCACGCCGAACGGCCAGAAGGTGACGATCATGTTCGAGGAGCTGCTGGCGCTCGGGCATCGCGGCGCGGAATATGACGCCTGGCTGATCCGCATCGGCAAGGGCGAGCAGTTCGGCAGCGGGTTCGTCGCCGTGAACCCGAACTCCAAAATCCCCGCCCTGATGGACCACTCCGGCGCCACGCCGGTGCGGATTTTCGAGAGCGGGGCCATGCTGCTGTATCTCGCGGAGAAGTTCGGCGAATTTCTGCCGACCGACGGGAGCCGGGCGGAATGCCTCTCCTGGCTGTTCTGGCAAATGGGCAGCGCGCCCTATCTCGGCGGCGGCTTCGGGCATTTCTACGCCTATGCGCCGACCAAGATCGAATATGCGATCGACCGCTTCGCGATGGAGACCAAGCGCCAGCTCGACGTGCTGGACCGCCGGCTCGGCGAGACCGCGTATCTCGCGGGCGCGGACTACACCATCGCGGACATGGCGGTGTGGCCGTGGTACGGCAATCTCGCCAAGGGCAACTCGTACAATGCCGGGGAGTTTCTCTCCGTGCACGAGTACAAAAACGTGATCCGCTGGGCCGACACCATCGCCGCGCGGCCGGCGGTGCAGCGGGGCCGCATCGTCAACCGCACGGCGGGCGAACCCTCGCAGCAGCTGCATGAGCGGCATGACGCGTCGGATTTCGAGCTGCGCACCGCCGACAAGACCGGCTGAGGCGTCCGCCACGCCCCGAATCGGCGGGGCGTGGCGCTGGCCTTTCGGGCGCCCTGTGGAACAAGGGGATGTTCGCTTGGCGTTCACGGGTTTGGTGTTGCGAAAACGCCGCAGGTCTTCATATTGTGGAGTCGTGACCACTTCGTGGCAACATGTAGTGGAATATCAATTGACGGCCGCAACCCTTTGGGCAGGATACATATGAACGTTTTGTCACACCCAGGGGAATTCGCCGTGCCCGATGGTTCCATGCTCGATGTCGTGCAGATGCAAGGCCGCCACCAGGTGCGGGTGGACCGATCGCGCGATGCGTTGTTGACCGAATTCGGCCGCGCCACCCTGGGCGACCGCTATTTGCTGCCGGGCGAGGGGTATCAGGACCTGTTCGCCCGCGTCGCCAGTTTCTACGGCGAGGATGCCGGGCATGCGCAGCGGATGTATGACTACATCTCGCGCCTGTGGGTGATGCCGGCGACGCCGGTGCTCTCCAACGGTGGCACCACGCGCGGGCTGCCGATTTCCTGCTTCCTCAACGAGGCGTCGGATAGTCTCGACGGGATTGTCGGGCTGTGGAACGAGAATGTGTGGCTGGCCTCCAAGGGCGGCGGCATTGGCTCCTACTGGGGCAATTTGCGCTCGATCGGCGAGAAGGTCGGGCAGAACGGGAAGACCTCGGGGGTGATCCCGTTCATCCGGGTGATGGACAGCCTGACGCTGGCGATTTCGCAGGGCTCGCTGCGGCGCGGCTCGGCGGCGACGTATCTGCCGGTGACGCACCCGGAGATCGAGGAATTCGTCGAGATGCGGCGGCCGACCGGGGGCGACCCAAACCGCAAGGCGCTCAACCTGCATCACGGCATCCTGCTGCCCGACGCGTTCATGCGCGCGGTGGAAGCCGATGAGGAATGGGGGTTGACCTCGCCGAAGGATGGTTCGGTGGTGCGCAAGATCAGCGCGCGGGCGCTGTGGGTGCGGATTCTGACCGCGCGGATCGAGACCGGCGAGCCGTATCTGATTTTCTCCGACCATGTGAACCGCGCGATCCCGGAGCATCACAAGCTCGCCGGGCTTGAGGTGCGGACGTCCAATTTGTGCTCGGAGATCACGCTGCCGACCGGCATCGATCAGCATGGCAAGCAGCGCACGGCGGTGTGCTGCCTCTCCTCGCTGAACATGGAAAGCTGGTTCGAGTGGAAGGACCACCCGAGCTTCATCGCCGATGTGATGCTGTTCCTCGACAACGTGTTGCAGGACTTTATCGATCGCGCGCCCGAGGGGATGGAGCGGGCCAGGTATTCGGCGATGCGCGAGCGCTCGGTGGGGCTTGGCATCATGGGCTTCCACTCCTTCCTGCAATCGCAGAACGTGCCGTTCGAGAGCGTGATCGCGAAGGTGTGGAATATCCGCATGTTCAAGCACATCCGCGCCCAGGCCGATGCGGCGAGCCGCGCGCTGGCGGAGAGCCGCGGGCCGTGCCCGGATGCCGCGGAATACGGCATCATGGAGCGGTTCTCCAATAAGATGGCGATTGCGCCGACCGCCTCGATCTCGATCATCGCCGGCAATTCCTCGCCGGGTATCGAGCCGATCGCGGCCAATGTGTTTCTGCAGAAGACGCTGTCGGGCAGTTTCGCGGTGCGCAACCGGCATTTGCAGAAGCTGCTGGCGAGCAAGGGGCAGGATACCGACGAGGTGTGGTCCGCCATCACGCTCAACAAGGGCTCGGTGCAGAACCTGGAGTTCCTCGATGAGCAGGAGAAGGCGGTGTACAAGACCGCGTTCGAGCTGGATCAACGCTGGGTGATCGAGCATGCCGCCGACCGGACCCCGTATATCTGCCAGAGCCAGTCGATCAACGTGTTCCTGCCGGCCAATGTGCATAAGCGGGACCTGCATCAGATCCATATGATGGCGTGGAAGAAGGGCGTGAAGTCGCTCTATTACTGCCGCTCGCTCTCGATCCAGCGCGCCGACAATGTGAGCGAGACGGCGGTGCGGCCGCTGGAGTTCACGGGGATTCCGGTGGCGAATGATACTGCGCGGCTGCCGATGGTGGCTTCGGGGGCCAGCTCGACGGATTATGAGGAGTGCCTCGCCTGCCAGTGAGGGGCGGCGCGATGCATGACGGCGTGGCGGTTGTTGCGCCGGGCGCGACCTATGTGGGCAAGCAGGGCTTCACCTACGGCGCCGGGGTTTCGGCGGAGACGGTAGGGGCGAAGCAGGTTTGCCTGAACGTGCTGCCGATGCCGCCGGGGGTGCGGGCGAAGGCGCATTTCCACGAGGGCATCGAGACCATAGCCTACATGCTGGAGGGCGAGTGCGCCGTCTATTACGGCGCGGGGCTGGCGAAGCGGGTGCTGGTGCGGACGGGGGAGCAGTGCTTCGTCGACGCGGATGTGCCGCATGCGCCGTGCAATGAGAGCGGGAAGCCGTGCACCTGGCTGGTGGTGCATTCGTCAGGCAGCGACCAGGACGGGATTGTGCTGCTTCCGGAGTTGGATGCGGCGTTGGCGGCGCGGTTGGGCGGGTGATTGGTTTTGCGAGAACGATTGGTGCATCGCGCCATTAATACCAATGCTCACTGATCAGAACCCATGCGCCCAATCGCGCAGTCCGATGGACATGATGCGCCACGGTTGGGCTTCGAGTTTGTTCCATGCATCGCAGCAGTGATCGATGAGATCGTCGGCGTTGAGAAAGA
>CAIPLM010000346.1 GCA_903865895.1 uncultured Rhodospirillales bacterium
AGGACCACCAGCACCTCGCCTCCGCCCTGTCCCGCGCCGGCCTCGATGCCGAGGCAACGCAGGTCCCTTTGCGGCTGGCCCATGGCCATCCCGCGCCGGACGCGCCGCCAGCGGCTCCGCAGGCGGCAGCGCCCGCCCCGTCATTCGGGCAGGGCCAGTTCCCGCCCGGCGGGTCCGGCGGCGGCGGAGAGCGCCCGGCGCCGCACGCACGGCTGCCACAGACCGGTGGCGAGGCGCTGACCGGCCCGCCCGCCACCGCTGCCCCGCTGCCCCGCTTACGCCTCGCCCACGCCGTCCTCGACATCGTCGCCTGACCCGACCAGGAGTTCCGCGCCATGAGCATTGCCGCCACCGCGTCCGCCGGCCAGGCCACCGCCTCCGGCAGCACCGCCACCCCGGCCGCCGCCAGCGGTAGCATCGCCGGCAATTTCAACACCTTCCTCACCCTGCTCACCACGCAGATGAAGAACCAGGACCCCACGGCACCGCTGGATGCCAACCAGTTCACCTCGCAACTCGTGCAGTTCGCCAGCGTGGAGCAGCAGATCAACGCCAACACCAATTTGCAGACATTGATCGGGCTCGCGAGCTCCACCGCCTTGTCCCAGGCCGCTTCCATGGTGGGCCATACGGTCGCGGTGGAGTCGGCAAGCATGCCGGTGCAGAACGGCACGGGCCGCCTGCAATTCAGCCTCGCCGGCGCTCAGCCGCTCGATATCAGCGTCGCCAACGCGGCGGGGGCGGAGGTGTACCGCGGCACCCTCGCGGGGGTGCAGGGCGCCAACGCCTGGACCTGGGACGGCAAGGGCAGCAATGGCACCCGGCAACCCGATGGCGCGTATTCCGTGAAGCTCTCGGCGAGCGATGGCGCCAAGACCGAGGTGCCCTTCACCGTCATCGGCACCGTGACGGGTGCTTCGGCGTCAGGCGCCACCCCCAGCCTCAGTATTGGCCCGCTGAGCGTGCCGATGAGCGCGGTGCGCAACGTCGTGCAGTAGCCACCTAGAGGTCGAACACCCGCCGAATGGCCTCGGCGCACTCGCCCGGCGTGGCGGTGGAACTGTCCACGCTGAGATCATAGGCCACGCCCTGATGCACCCGCGGGAACTGCCAGCGCGCGAGGCCGATCAGCCGGTCGCCGCGCGCGGCCTCCCGCGCCTCCAGCACATCGAGCGGGGCGTGGACGGCCACGCTGTGCAGCCGGTGGCCGGCGAGCAGCGCGGCGTAGGCGGCGTGCTGATCGGGCGTGGTCAGCACGTCATCGACGATGAGGTGATTGCCCTGATCCGCCAGTGCCTTGATGGAATGCCGCATCCCCGCCATCACCCGCCGCGCCGCCGGGCCGGAGTGGATGGCGACCTCGGGCGGCGTGACCGGCAGGGTCTCGAAGATGAAGCCGTCGGGGTGGCCGAAGCTCCCTGGCGGCATCATCTCGAGGAAGCTGTCCATCTGCACGTGCAGGAACATCTCCCGCGTGATCGCCTGCAAGGCGCGGGCGATCGAGGTCTTGCCGGCGCTGCCGACGCCGTTCAGCAGAACGACGTCGACAGGGTTTGGCGCGCTCACAGATGGTCGGCGAAGTGCTCCGCCACGGCGGCGTAGACCCGCAGCCGGTGGTCGGGCCGGATGAAGCCGTGGCCGGCATAGGTGAACTTCTCGTAGCGCACCCGCTTCTGCCGCTGCTCCATGGCATCCACGAACTGGTCGCTCTCATGCATCGGCACCCGCGGATCGCGGTCGCCGTGGAGGACGAGCAGGGGCGCCACCACGTTGCCGACGTGATGGATCGGCGAGATGCACTGGAACAGCTCGGCATCGGTCTCCGGGAAGCCGTATTCGCGGGCCCGATGGTCACGCCGCCAGGGGCCGGTGCGCTCCAGCAGGGTCACGAAATCGGCGATGCCGTAGTAGTTCACCGCGGCCTTCCACAGCTCGGGCTGCAGCGTCACCGCCGCGAGCACGATCCAGCCGCCATAGGACTGGCCCATGATGCCGATGCGCTCGGCGTCGATCTCCAGCCGGTCGGCCAGCCAGGCGCGGCCGGCGGCGAGGTCCTCCATCACGTCCGGTCGCTTATCCACCTCATCGGCGACCAGATATTCGCGGCCATAGCCGGTGCTGCCGCGGATATTGGGCATCATCACCGCGAAGCCCTGGTCGAGCAGCATCTGCATGTCGGTGCGGAAATTGGCGCGGGTCTGCGAGGCAGGGCCGCCATGCACCCAGACGACGGCGGGGTAGCCGGAAGCCGGCTTGGGCGAGCGGGGCAGGGCGTACCAGCCCTGGATCTTCGCGCCGTCGAAGCTGGTCCATTCCACCAGATTGAAGGGCACGGGGTCCCCGGGCGCCACGCCGCTGCCGGCGAAGGGGTCGGGCAGCCCGAGGGGGCGTGCAGTGCCGTTCTCCCACAGCCATAGGCCGGAGGGGACGGTGGTGCCCTGGGCGGTGAAGGCGAGGCGGGCGGAATCGGGCGCCCAGGCCAACTCGGTGACGATGCCGGCGGGCAGGCCGAGCACCTCGGCGCGATCGGCGCCCAGCGGGCCGACGCGCAGCACCGCGTATCCGCGGTCGTTCTCGATGGTGGCGAGCAGCTTGCCGTCGGGCGAGAGCGCCCAGGCCTCGACCTCGCGGCCGGCGGGGGCAAAGACCTCGGTGGCCTCGCCGGTCACCGTGTCGAGCCGGCACAGGCGCATCCAGTCCGAGCCCAGGTCGGTGATGGTCATCAGGCTGCCATCGGGCGTGAAGCGGGTGCCGGAATAGCGCGCCTCGCTGGCATTGGGGATGCGGGTGGCGGCCCCGGTGGCGGCATCGAGCAGCCAGAGCCGCTGGTCGATCGAGGAATGGTCCTCCAGCACCACCAGCGTGGACCCATCACTTTTCCAGTTGGTGACGGCGACGATGCCGGGCCCCTCGAACAGCCGCACGATGCCGCCGGAGTTGAGATCGAGCAGGCAGACGTCGTGATAGCGCTCGTCACGGTCATTGCGGGCCAGCGCGATGCGGGCGCCATCTGGCGACCAGGCGCCGAAATCATTGATCACCGCCGGGCTGTCGGTCAGCGCGCGGGGTGCCGCGCCGGGCTCCAGCAGCCAGAATTGCTGGCGCTCGTCGCCGCCGGCGTCGATGCCCCAGATCAGCCGCTCATCGGTGGGCGAGCGGCGCAGGAAGGCGACCTTCTCGTCATGGAAGCTCAACTGGCGGGCATTGCCGCCATCGGCGTCCATCGCCCAGACCTGCGGCAGGCCGACGCCGCGGAGATGATAGATCGTGCCGCCGTCCTTCGAGAAGACGGCGGTGCTGGCGGCGGTGATCCGCGTCCAGGCGGTGGCATCACGCGGCATTACAGGGCTCCTTCGGCGACAACGCGCAGCGCTTCCATGGTGGCGCCGGTCAGCACGAGGGTGCCGACCTTGTTTTCTTTGGCAATGGCCTTCCAGTCCGCCAGGCGCCCCTTGATGCGGTCGGGCGAGCCGATCAGCGAGATCTGGTCGATCAGCGCATCCGGCACCTCCGCGGCGGCGGCCTTCTTGTCGCCGGCGAGGTAGAGGTCCTGGATTTTCAGCGCCGCCGCCTCGAAGCCGAGGCGGATGGCGTAGTCGGTGTAGAAATTCTTCCCGCGCGCCCCCATGCCGCCGATGTAGAGCGCCAATTCCGGGCGGATGGCATCGCGGCAGGCATCGAGATCGCCGACGCGGACTTTCACATGCGGCGCGATGTCGAAGGCCGAGAGGTCGGACTTGGCCCCTTTGGCCATGCCCTCCAGCGTCGGCTTCACGATCGCGTCCGCGCCTTCGGGGGACATGAAGATCGGGATATTACCGTCGG